>NZ_JBFTML010000087.1:0-24327 GCF_056396925.1 Pseudomonas sp. 05N433
CCTTGTAAAGGATCGCGGCCGAACTATCAACCCACTCGCTTCGAACAATCAATAACATCGAAAAATTCGTTAAATCATTAACAAGCGCACACACCAAATGACCAACATCTTACATGATGCTGGTCATTTCAGCGTGGAGTAACATTGAAAGCCCCTCATCTGACTTGCACTCAGCAAGAGGTTTTCCGGCTGAGTGCTGAGGCTTGGCACACTGTTCGAAAACAACTACTACTTACCTGTGGCAACTTCTTTGACATAGGCTTGGCACGCAGCCAGCGCGATTAGTCCCTGATCGCCGGCGTCGGTAATTCCGATAATTCGTTGAGCATGCGCCGGTCAAGTCGGGCGCGCGCTCCTCCATAAACCACGCCGCCGGCTTCGGTACCGGCTGGCACTGAACGGCCACTGGTTGGATCCGCAGCGTCGAGGAGGATTGACAGCCGCAGATCAGAAGTGGCAAGGCGATCGCGCAGGCGAGCCTGGTCTTTTTGTGCATCGCTCAATTTCCTGTAGTGGGTTTCTTCGCTTGCCGATAGGCGCTGCTCGAGGGCCAGTCGCTTGGCCTGATCGGCGCGCACCTGGGCGGCGGCCGCGTTGCTGATGGCGTTCAGGTCGTCCTGATGTAGGCCGGCCTGTTCGGCGAGTTGCCTGCCGTAGCGCCAATCCTGAACCTGCCAGACCCCGCCGGCCGTAACCAGCAGCAGCGCCAGCACTCCGGCCAACTTCCACGACGCGGGACTCATGGCACATCCTTGAAGAAGATGTGGTGTCCAAACTTCAGCGTCTGCTTCGCCCCCACAGTCCAGGCCGGAGCCTTCGGCATGGTGGTGGCGTAGTAATGGGTGGCACCGCCGGTGGGATCTGGCTCGGTGCCGGACATGACCAGGTCAGCAGCTTTTGGATCGGGCCTCAGGATCGGCCACGATCACGGGCGCTACCAGCTCTGGTGGCCAAACAGGCGTGGCATACCAAGTTGGCTGAACCGTTACCTTGCCCAAGGCGGACTTGTAGGCCTTCCAGGCTTTAAGGTTCAGCAGTAGTGCGACCTGCTCAGCCTCGTCCTCTTCGGTCACCTCGCCGGCGTCGATGCCGTAACCAAGCGTGTCGATTCGATCTTGAATCCGCGTGATCTGCGCCACGGCGCCGGTGCTCTTCAATTAATCAACCAGCAAAAAACGGAGCAGGTAGACGTGACTGAGCTGCACCTGTGCATCAGGGTCCGGGACGGCTTCGCTGCCGACCTGAAAGACGCCCAAGGCGCAGACGTAGGCGGCTACGCAGGCTAGGTTCCGGACTTCTTCCCGGGTGAGCATTACGGCGACTACCTAATGCTCAACATCGATCTGGAAACCGGGCAGATCAAAAACTGGAAAAAGCTCGGCGCCGCCGACATCGAGAAGATGCTGGTTCAGGGCGAAGACGCCTGACTGAAAGCATCACCTCTGCCCATTCGATGTGGGCTTTGGGATGCTGACCAGATGCTACCGATTTTGCCGAGAGCTGATCAGCTGCTGGCACTTATCAGTCAACTGCGGATGGGCTTCAACCACGAGGGATAACACTCGATACATCTCGCGCTCATCCGGAAACGGGTAGACATCGAGATTAAGAGCAATCCGAACCTTGCGCAGATTGGTACCTTCTGCAAGCCAACGCTCAATAGTGCGAGTCATCGCCGAGCCGTTGTCGTCTGTCTGCCAAGCCAGCAAGTCGAAGAGTTTAGCCACCAGTAGAAACGGGATCGACTCGGGAATATTGGCAAAAAGCCGATCAGCCAAATCTACCTCGCCAAACTCGGTCACGATTGCCTGGACTGCGCTGAAAGCCTCAGTGTACTCCGCCTCGTGGCATTCTAATGCGATCACTTCCAGCGCTCTAGCAACAACCTGGTACATAGCAATTCCATGCTCTGAGGAGAGGTGCCGATGCTACCAGCCTCTGGCGTGACGGGCTGAACAACCAGCGCCACGAAAGCCTGTCGTTAACTGCCCGATCCTCTCTATGAGAGGACGGGGTGTGATCTGCCAGGTAAGTAGCTACTCCAGCTCGGGGGTAGATGAAATGGGTTACGGGTCAGTAATGGCGCCGGCTCAACTGGACGAGACAGATCACACCCCGATGCGGACGAAACTGCGGCCTATAACCGCCCACCTGCATCAAATCCCAGAATCGGTTGCTATCGAGCGCTGGCGAACTGAACACGGCCGTGGAACTCGGCGCCGGAGACGCAACCGGCAATTCCTCTAACTTGAGATGATGGTAGCGGCATGGTCAAATAAGCGATGGCCTTTTGCCATGGAGATCTCAGTTGAAGCAGTACCGCGGATTAATCATTTTTTTTTCGGCAATGATTTTACTCTTTGCCCTGGTCCAAGTCTGGCATGCACAGTCTGCTCCGGAGGAGAAAAAGCAGGAGCGAGAACGCCAGCTTAAAGGGCTCGCGCTCATCATGAATCTCGAATCCGGAAAGATGTCCGATGAATCAACTCGCCTCGACTCGGTAACCTACAGTGATGAGCTGATGCGAATCTCTTACACGCTCACAAAAGTCTCGAAAAACGAAGTCGATTCCGATGCATTTGCTAAGAACGCAAAAGCCCTTGCCGCTTCTGCATCCTGCGCTGAAAAAGGTCTAGGGCAATTCGTGAAATCGGGTCTTTTGATTAACTACACCTTCAAAGACTCAAGCGACTCACCGATAGTCGACTTTCAGATAGGCAAGTCCGACTGCCTCTGAAGGCCGTCCCCTGAAGCCCGCCTCTCTCGCGGGCTTTTTTATGCGTGTCGTACCTACTACGAAGTCCGCGCAACTAGTCATCAACCTCCCGACCAAATCCGCATGCACTCCCCTCCGCGCCCAACGGCAACCAGCGGAGCGGATGGCGGAAGGTATCGCCCTGAGCAGCAAGAGTTCTATCCCGGCAACAGCTCCGATCACCAAGGCGGTAACCGCAGCTACGACATTGGTTACTTTGACTTCTGGTTTGAGCTTCAACACCAGTGTTAGTTATGCCGGTATGTTGCAGATTGAAGTCCGCAACACACCAGGTACTCTCGGTTCTAACGTCACCAGCTACATCCTGCATATCACTAAGCAATATGGTGGTGCTGGTTTAGTGTCAGTGATCTCGCAACAAGGGTTAGTGGCGGGAGCTGCCGCCAAACACCCATCCTTCACCTTTACAGTGGTGGATGATCAACTGACAGTTACACCTATTGGCTTAACCTCCGGCACTTTCTTGTTCTGGATCACCGCAATGGGCGTTATAGGTGTGTACGCCTAATATGCCATGAGAACTTAGACTGGCATATGAAGCCATGCAAGCAGGGTCACTTCGATGTCGGCGCAGCCGGCGTCGTAGCGTACTGCTACAAGTGCGACGAGAAGATTGTTGCGCCCACCAAGCAAGAAGCTTTCGAGCGTTGGAACGCGACTCACCCCAAGCAGTAACTCCCCCCCCTTCAAAGTCAGCCGCTATAGCGGCAAAGACCCAATGTCAGGGATACGGATCAAAATCTCCCAAGCGATCACGGGCGATGGGAACAGCGTATTCAAGCAGCTCCAGAGGAACATCTTGCTCAAACAGGGTCACCTCAAAGCGCAGTGTTTCGTCGTTTCGAAAGATTTCAAATATCGGACCGCGATCACCTCGCCAGCACTCCAGTGCAAGTCCATCGTGACCTTCGACAACGCTTGAGGCGCGACAAAACTTGTATTCAACTCCGTGTACGACCACATCGCACCTCCATAGATTCTGGGTGCAACGATACCTCCTCCTCATGTGAATTTGATAGCCGCTATAGCGGCAAAGGAACAGTCATGCCTGAAGAAACTGTTTTGATTGATTCGCTTCCGGTCCATCGCGATGCGAGTGGCTGGTGGTCACACCCTGACTACCTCTCGGAATTCGACGATGAAATTACCGAAGAGCAGTTCAACGACTGGTGCAAGCGCCACCAGGTGGAAACGAAGATCGCCTGCATGGAAAGCGATGTCGACGCCGATGTGTTCGATGCCTACATGAACAATGGGCAGGTCGATTGCTCGGCGTGGGAGATTCAGCACCCCGCCGAACCTGGCTGGTTCATTCTGTCGATTCACGACGCCGAAGATGGCCCTGTTTGCATCTGGGGCCGGCGGATGACGCCATGATCGCCCTCGCCTGGTGCACCTACGTTTACGCCTACAAACTGGGAAAACCTGCCAGTCACGACAAGCCATGGAACCAAGAAAGAATGCGCTCGGCCCTCTCAAAGCCCTTTTGATCAGTGAAGAAAACAATCAATTCAAAGATACCCCCCACCAGAACGGACACGCCTCCCTTTCCCAGTGCGTCGTAAACAACCAGAAATATCCCCAGAGCGATAAATGCAGCGCCAACAGCAGCTATCGCTCGGCGACTCTTCGTTTGATCGGGGTACTTGCTCAGCATTTTTACTCACCACATATCCAGGTTCTCGTCGATCAACTCTAGATCAGCCGCGGCCACCCAACCCTTTAACCACCTTCTGCCGCCACGCTCGGCATGGAGCATCAACATGGAAACAGAAATTCTCTCGGATGAAGAGCTGGCGGAAATAACCGGCTACAAGGCCAGAGCCTACCAGCGGCGCTGGCTGATTGATCGTCATTGGGTGTTCGTCGAAAGCCGCGGCAAACGCCCGCTGGTGGGTCGTATGTACGCCCGCATGAAGCTGGGGATGATCTCCCCGACCATCGCTGACCCCAACCCGCCACCGGCGACGCCGGCATGGACGCCTGACTTCTCACGAGTGAACTGATATGCGACCCCGCAAGGCCGAAACACGCAACTTGCCGCCCCGGATGTATCAGTGGACGCGGAAACGGAAAAGCGGACAGGACTGGATTGCCTATTACTACCTGGACCTGACCGGCAAGGCGATTCCGCTGGGCAAAGACCTGGACCTGGCCAGGATCAAATGGGCAGAGCTCGAGGCCAAGGAAAAGCCGCTCGATCTGCGCACGATGAAGGGCATCTTTGACCGGTACATCCGCGACATCGTCTCCAAAAAAGCGCCGCGCACCCAAAAAGACAACCTGGCGGAGATCAAGCAGCTCCGACCGATGTTCGATAGCGCCCCCATCGACTCGATCACCCCGGCCACGATTGCCGGGTACCGGGATGCACGGACAGCGAAAGTGCGGGCTAACCGTGAGATCGCCACCCTCTGCTGATCGCAAAAATGGCCGAGCGCAATGCTCAGCACATTTGCAGTTATCTGATCGTGAGCGCGCGCGGCAAGCGCATGACCGCGAAGATGCTCCGCGACCGGTGGGACAAAGCCAGGGAAAAGGCCAAGAAAGAGGCTGATGAGAAAGGCGACGTTCAACTGGCCGAAAAAATCGGCAGCTTCCAGTTCCGTGACATCAGGCCAAAAGCTGCGTCAGAAATCCTCGACGTCGGCGATGCCAGCTTGCTCCTGGGCCACACCAAGGGCGACATYACGGAACGCGTTTACCGCCGCATTGGCGCCATCGCCAAGCCATCAAAATAGACCGAAAACCCGTTACAAAACTCAAAGCTCGCCCCTTGTAGAATGCGGTCTACAGAGGGGCCGAAAAACAAAAGTACTGTAACGAAAAAGAGCTACAGGCCAAGGTTTTAGCGGCTTTAAATAGCGGTCTTGAAAACCGTCGACTGTAACAGGTCCATGAGTTCGAATCCCATCGCCTCCGCCATCTTTATACGACAAAGCCCTGATTTTTCGGGGCTTTGTCGTTTCTGGGGTTTGGTGAAAATCTCGGCTCTCGGCATGTGTTCCATAACTATTATGGACGTGTTCCAGAACTCAGCGGCTGAACCCCCTCCTCCGGCGTCCTGCTGATCGTTAAAAATCCTTCACGTAAGGTGATGCTACGCTGTCCTCAAAACCGAGGATTTGCGATGCCACATTCGGACCTCCCCCCTCCCTGCTGTACAAGATCAACGAAAACCAACTCGCGCTCGAAGCCGCCATCATGGAGCTTTCCAACTGGGTCGAAGCCCGCGGCTCAGCCGACGTCGCCGACAACGTGCGCGGCGCCTTGGACACCATCGACAAGAACGAAGAGTTCATCAAGATGACGCTCGCGGTACTGATGACGCTGGAGTGAATTAGCACTGCATCTTATCGCTACCCCGCTACCACCTCGCCTCAAATACTGAGGCGAAACCGTGGATCCGTACGAAATCGAAGACACCCGCAACTGGCTGGAATGTCCTTAATCCTCCCTATCAAAACCAACGTACGTTCGATATTTTTTAAAGATTTTACGATTGCTGAAACGTATCATCACCGAAATTAGCCGGTTTTAACCGAAATACACTCTGCATTGCACTGCGCCATCTCCGCTGACCTAGGAATTTCTCTATTTCGAGCCAGCTAGCGGAAGAGCAATACATCCAAAGAAACATCCTCACTTAGATGAATATCGATACGCCCCCCTCCAGACGACCCTCCGCTTTCGAGGCGCACGCCCCCGTTGAAAAGAGTATGTTCAACGCAATACGCGCACAAAGTTCAAATGCATGGATGCTAGTCGAGCCTCTGCGATTACTTACTAACAATGAAAAAACTATCAATCTAACCAAGATGGAGTACGCAGTACTCGACTTGTTAATAAGCAGCACAGAACGGATAGTAAGTAATGATGCCATTGCCAAAAAACTAAACAAAAACCTTGACCACTATAAGGGACTGGTGATGTGCCTCAGCAGGCTACAAGCGAAGTTCAAGAGGTCCGCTAGAGGAGATAACCTTTTCCGCTCGGTGAGAAATCGCGGCTACTRCATCGTCCAAACAATACACATTGAGAAGGACTTATCTAACAGGCATACCGCATGCGATGAAAAAACCTGGAAGCGCTGCTCGCCCCCCCCGCCACAGCATCTACTTGCTAGCCGATGCATCTGCCTATTGGGTTGACGTATGTAGCGGCTCTGGCACGGAGGAGGTGCCGAGCTTCCATGAAGTGCGGGCGCTGTCGCTGCACCTGTGGAAGAACGCCGGAAACGATGGACAGAAGATCGCAGGGCACGCGAGCGAGGGCATGACCAAAAACTACCAGCGGGACCACGAGAAAATCGTCCGGCCTGAGGCGATACCGGATCTGAATATCAGCGAAATCACTGGGTAGTTTTGCGTAGACCTGAAACGAGAAGGGGGACCAAGCCACTAAGCGCTTGATCTCCTCACGAAATATGGTCGGGACGGAGTGATTCGAACACTCGACCCCTAGCACCTCATGCCGGGGACTGTAACGACCTAAGCTATTGTTTTAGAACGAATATGACCACCTTTAAGAGTGGCAAAACATTCGATTTTTTGTGCTTATGCAAACGGAAACACGCGGCCTCCAGAGGAGGTTTTGCGCAAGCCACCGCAGGAGAATGACGAGGTGACATTGCGAAACTTTCTGCATCCGCTAGAACTTCGAGATGGCGTAGAATTGTCTGCCCGTCACCTCGAGGAAGGGACATGGCTGTAATCACGAAGAGTGACTTGGTGTACAAGTACACTTGGTCGGCAGATCAAGGCGACAACCCGCATTACACCGGGTTGCTGGATCGCGACAAGGTAGACCGGGACGAGGGACACGAGGTTGTACATTTTCCGACAGTAGTGCCCTCCCTTCCAGGCGTTCTGCCGACCTGACCCCCAAGCCCCTAGTTTGCCCCTGCCCTTACGCACCAGCCAAAAAACCGAGTATTCAGCGTGTTTTTTCCTCCTACAGACCAAGCGCCGGATATGTATTAACCCTGATACATGAAAGGTTATTATTTGACGCTTTTCTAACAGAGGCACATTGCTATGATCCCGGCAAACTCCACTGCTAGAGGCTCTGAAGTGAAATTAACACCTGCCGAAAAGACCAAGTCTCGGGGTTGGGAATGGGCCTATAAAAAAATCCGGAGTTTTGGTTGCTCTCGAAGAACGGCCCTCTACAGGGCAAGCCTCTATGCTCTTCGAGGTGACTCGGGAGGTTTCTCAAGCGAGCGGAGCTTGCAAAGATTCCGACTACGGCGTTAACCAAGCTGGTCATCACCGGTACGCCATGGCTCGACCCGACCCCCCTTCGGGCTGCAGGGCTGCGGCCACAAAGACAACCCTGACTACAAGACCGGCGCCTGCAAGATCACCATCAACTGCTAAGACAAGCGTTGGAACTCCTTCTCGGGGCGGCATGGGGCCGCGTACGGTGGCCGAGTAGGTCCCTTGATCTCCCCCGACGGCCTCACGCTGGCGTCACACATTCCGCCGCCGACGATGACACCCCGCCCGAACCAATGACATGCATGACCGACTCGACCTGCCAAAGTCTGTTCGCGCTGGCGCGATGGTTGCGCATATCGATCCGCCCCTCGGCGACCATTCCAGGCGTCAGCGGCCGAGTGATGGACATGGTCGATCTGAGCCACGCCCCTGGGCACCACTACCAGGCGACCGTCGACCGACTTCGCCACGGCGCCCAGTTCACGTGCCAAACGCGTCAGTAGGTTCATATCGGATTCGGCGCGCTGGTCGATATGGCTGAAAACATGCTTTGCCAGCTCCGGCGCTACGGCCGCAATGTAGCATGCTCCTTGGCCATCTTGGCGACCAGAGCGCCCAGCGTTTTGGATCGGGCCTCCCTCCGGAAAATCAAGGAACCAACTGATAGGTTGACTGCACTAGACCGGAAGGAAAACACCGGCTATTTACTAGCTTCAATTCAATGTCCTGCGTAAGGGCCCCGAACAATGGTCTTCCCGACCCAATCAGCACGGGAACAGTGGTGATCACCATATCGGCGACTAACCCGTCACGCAGGAATGACTGCACCAATTGCCCGCCATCGACATAGACTCGATGCACACCTTGCCTCGCCAGTTCCGCCAGCAGGTCTGAAGGAGTGAGGTTGGAAAAACGCACTTTTCCCTCTAGCGCATTAGGCACCTGTGAATCGGCCAACTGTTGAGACAACACGATTACTGGCAGGTCGTAGAACCAAGTGTCGAAGGTCAGCACTTTCTCATAGCTCCCCCTCCCCATCACGATAGCATCCTTATCGGCGATGAAGCCCAGGTAGCCGTGATCCTCACTCTGATCATCGCGCTGCAATAGCCAGTCAATGTCACCGTCGGACCTGGCGATATAGCCATCTAGACTGATGGCGATGAAAACATGTGCAGTAGTCATAGAAGTTTCCTTATTCAGACGACGCATGACTGACCGCAAAGAGGATAGCAAAACTAATATATAGCTAAATTTCTTAGCWGGTTTTCTACAAATCCCGCTCAAATCAAATGGGTCAAAAAAACCGTGTAGCGTATTTTGATCGCGCGAATAGGCCGTTCACGCTTTGAATTAATCTTCCTTCAACACCGGTTCAACGTCATCGACCGGCAACGAAGCCAACATTTCAGCGCGACAAACCTCAAGGATCTCATCCGCGAGTGCAGAACCATCCGGGCAGGCACGCGACAAAATAATCGCGCCGACAGCACGAGACAGCAGGTCGATCATTTTCTTTCTCCCCTCTCCCGCCTCGGCATCCGGTCCCGTCGGATATTTCTCTCCCAGCGTTTGCAGGGTGTGTTCAATGCCTTCGGCAAATGTCGTTTTCACATCATCCGATTGACGCGCCGCGTCGCTGCACAACGCGGCCATGGTGCAACCGCTGCCACGTCCGTCCCGATGTTCTCGGGTCACATAGACGTTGATGAAGCCCGGAACATCGAGCGCTTGGGCGCCAGTCAGCGATTTGGCAAGACTGCAGGCCGAGGCTTCGGCCATCAGGTCGGCCTTCGACCCGAAGTGTTTGTAGAAGCCTCCATGGGTGAAACCGGCAGCCGCCATGAGATCCGCCACACCGACGCCGTCAAAGCCGCGCTCACGGAACAGCTCTGAGGCCGTTTCAACGATGTGCTCTCGATTGGCCTGCGCCTGGGCCTTGGTCACTCTCACGTGCAATACCTCGTGTTTACCGGGAAATCATGCGTCCAATCATACATAGATGCTGGTCATAATCAAAACCGTTGACAGTTTAGATTTCGATCATCATCCTAATTGCACGCAACACCGATCTCCATCAACGGGCACGGAAGAAATACCAGATGACCAATCAGAATCTGTTCACCCCTTACACCCTTGGCAGCCTAACGCTGTCGAACCGGGTAGTCCTTGCGCCGCTGACACGTAACCGCGCAGGCCAGGGCTTCGTCCCCAGCGAGTTCGCGGCCACCTATTACAGCCAACGCGCCAGCGCCGGCCTGCTGATCAGCGAAGCCACGCAGATTTCCCGACAGGGCCAGGGCTATCAGGACACCCCCGGGATCTACACGCAGGCGCAGATAGACGGCTGGCGCACCGTGACCGATGCCGTCCATGCCAAGGGCGGAAAAATCTTTCTGCAACTGTGGCATGTCGGCCGCGTGTCGCATGTTGATCTGCAAGAAAACGGCGCCGCTCCTGTGGCCCCTTCTGCACTGCGCGCCGCCACCAAAGTGTTCGTCAACAACCGTTTTGAAGACGTCTCCGAGCCGCGCGCACTGGACATCAGCGAACTGCCGGGGATCGTCTCCGATTTCCGCCAGGCCGCGGCAAACGCGGTCGCCGCCGGGTTCGATGGTGTGGAGATTCACGGTGCAAACGGCTATTTGCTGGATCAATTCCTCAAGGACAGCGCCAATCTGCGTACCGACGCTTACGGCGGTTCGATTGAGAATCGTGCGCGCCTGTTGCTCGAAGTGACGGCGGCGGTTGTCAATGAAATCGGCGCGGATCGCACCGGTGTGCGCCTGTCTCCGGTTTCGCCTGCCAATGGCGTATCCAGCAGCGATCCGCAGGCGCAATTCGATTACGTCGTTGAACAACTCGACGCCCTCGACGTGGTTTATCTGCACGTGGTCGAAGGCGCGACCGGTGGCCCGCGCGACGTGGCGCCCTTCGATTTCGGCGCCCTGCGCCAGCGCTTCAAAAACACCTACATCGCCAACAACGGCTATGACCTGGACCTGGCGACTTCGAAACTCGCTGAAGACCAGGCCGACCTGATCGCCTTCGGTCGCCCGTTCATTGGCAATCCGGATCTGGTGGAGCGCCTCAAACGTGGCGCGCCGTTGTCCGCGTTCAATCCCGCCACCCTCTATGGCGGCGGTGCGGCTGGCTACATCGACTACCCGACGCTGGCTGAATCGAGCGCTATCGCAAGCTGAGCCATCAGTGATCGCGCTTTCTGTTTCTCACATCCTGAAAGAGAGATAACCCATGAGCACTCGCCCTACTGTTCTCATCACTGGCGCCTCCACCGGCATTGGCGCGGTCTACGCCGAGCGCTTCGCGCAACGCGGCCACGATCTGGTACTGGTCGCCCGCGATCAGGCGCGCCTGAATGCACTTGCAGCGCGCTTGCGCAGCGAACACGACGTCGCCGTCGATGTCATTGCGGCGGACCTGACCCAACTCAGCGATCTGACAACCGTTGAAAGCCGCCTGCGCGACGACGCCCGCATCGGCATCCTCGTCAATAACGCCGGCGCCGCGCTGTCCGGTAACTTCATCGACCAAAGCACCGACAGCGTTGCGCAACTGGTCGCCCTCAACACCACGGCGCTGGTGCGGCTCGCCAGCGCCATCGCCCCACGCTTGGCCAAGGCAGGCGACGGCGCGATCATCAACATCGGTTCGGTGGTAGGCCTCGCGCCGGAGTTCGGCATGACGGTCTACGGTGCGACCAAGGCATTTGTGCTGTTCCTTTCCCAGGGCCTGAGCCTGGAACTTTCGCCTCAGGGCGTCTACGTGCAGGCCGTGCTGCCCGCCGCCACCCGCACGGAAATCTGGGATCGCTCCGGCGTCGACATCAACACCTTGAGCGAAATCATGGAAGTGGGCGATCTGGTGGATGCCGCTCTAGTCGGTTTTGATCGTCGCGAACCGGTGACCATCCCGCCGCTGCACGAAGCGGAACGCTGGGATGAGCTGCAGAGCGCACGTCAGGGCCTGCTGGGGCAAATCCGCCAGTCTGCAGTCGCCCAGCGCTACCAGACCCAACCGTGATCTTTTGGTAGCGAGCATTCGCGCCGGATTCGATGCAGGCGCAGGGCACTGCATCGAACCCGGCCACTGTCCGGAGTAGCGATGAATTCAACGCAGACAAGTACGCCCTCGGGTTCACAGACGTCGTTCATCAACGCGACGAACCAGTCGATCACGGTCAACGGCATTCCCTTTGCCTATCGCGATACCGGCCCAGCAACCGATGTGCCCCTCGTACTGTTCAACCATTGGGGCGCGGTGCTGGACAACTTCGACCCCGCGATCATCGATGGCCTTGCACAAACCAGACGCGTCATTACCACCGACTATCGCGGCATCGGCGGCTCTGGTGGAAGCGCACCACTGACCGTCGGCGAAATGGCTGACGATGCCATCCAGCTGATTCATGCGCTGGGGTTGGAAACCGTTGATGTGCTCGGTTTCTCCCTCGGCGGCTTCGTCGCTCAGGACATCGCCCTGAAGGCGCCTGATTTGGTGCGGCGTTTGATTCTGACCGGCACCGGACCAGCCGGCGGCAGCGGTATCGACAAGGTCGGCTCGGTGACATGGCCATTGATGTTCAAAGGCTTGCTGACCCTGCGCGATCCGAAGTTCTACCTGTTTTTTACTTCGACGCCCAATGGCCGTCGATCCGCCTCGCTGTATTTACAGCGCCTGAAAGCACGCAAAAAAAATCGCGACAAGGGCCCGACGCCCAGCGCTTTCCTGCGGCAGTTGAAAGCCATCACTGCGTGGGGCAAACAGGCGCCACAAGACCTCAGGCGCTTGCGGACGCCGACGCTGATCGTCAACGGCGACAACGACATCATGGTGCCCAGCGTTAACTCGAGTGCACTGGCAAAGCGTATCCCCAACGCACAACTGGTGATTTATGAGGATGCCGGGCACGGCGGTATTTTCCAACACCACGCTGACTTTGTGGCCAAGGCACAGGCGTTCCTCGATGCCTGACAACACGGCGCAGCAACGCCGCAACACACCGGCTACCCTCCTTACAACCGAAAAGAGCTGCACCACGATGARAGCATTTCTAATTGATCGCTATGGCAAGAACCCCGGGCGGATTGGCGAAGCGCCCGCCCCCGCAGTGGGTGCCCACGACGTTTTGATCGAGGTACACGCCAGTAGCGTCAACGCACTGGATTCGAAGATCAGCAAAGGCGAATTCAAGCTGATCCTGCCCTACTCATTTCCGTTGATCCTGGGTAACGATCTGGCAGGCGTCGTGATTGAGGTGGGCTCGAAGGTGACACGCTTCAAACCGGGAGACGAAGTGGCGAATGTCGAATGGGTGAAGGCATTGGGGGCCGATTTGGTGATCGACTACAAACAGCAGAACTTCGAAAGTGTCTTGCACGACTACGACGTAGTGCTGAACAGTCTCGGCGCCGATGTCCTGGAGAAGTCACTCAAGGTGCTCAAGCCAGGTGGCCAGCTCATTTCCATCTCTGGGCCACCCACTGCGCAGTTCGCGCAGGAGCAAGGATTGTCCTGGCCATTGCAACAAGTCATGCGCCTGCTGAGCCTCGGTATTCGGCGCAAGGCACGCAAGCAGGACGTCAGCTACAGGTTTGTATTCATGCGGGCCAACGGTGCCCAACTGCAACAAATAACCGCGCTCATTGAGGCCGGCATCATCAAACCGGTGATTGACCGCGCCTTCCCCTTTGAATCAACGGCAGAGGCGTTGAAGTATGTCGAGCAGGGACGAGCCAAAGGCAAGGTCGTTGTTTCGATCAAATGACTACGCCGACTATCGATGAGTCGACCGAAGAGCCCGAGCAACTTTTAGCACACCAGCATTCTTCATCCGGGCTGAGCGAGTTGACGACACTAGAGTTGCCGAAACAGGAAGCGCAGCAAACGGACGTCGTGCCTGTTGCACCAACTGTGATCCTATGGCGCAGTTTGATGCTTAAGCAGTAGATCTCGGCCTCGCCACAGCCACCGTACAAAGCACATTCATAATCAGTTTGGCGACTCTCCCCGTAGCACAATTGACGAACCCGAGGATGAATATACGTTCATCAAAAACATTGTTCTATGCGTCTAGCCTGTGGGTTCCGACATAGTGAATACAGGAGTAACCCACCATGTTCTCGCACGAAAGCATCCCGCTGATCATCATTTTCATCATCTTGCTGCTTGGCGTGCTTACCGCCGTCCTCCATCCGGTACATGCGTTCTATAGCTGGCTTCAGAGGCGCAGGGAAAAATCATCCGTCGAGATCGCGAAAGAGGTGGATTCGCGCTGAATTTTTTTAACGAGCCCGGCTAAGTCCGGGCATTTTTTTGAAGTTTTCGGGCCGATTCTGTTGAAAAAGTCGGCCTTGGTTGTTATGATGCGGTCAGTAACCACAGCTAAAAGCGACAACACATAGGTCTCAACGGCTGCCTTGGGTCGAAAGTTTCCCCTCACCACTGACAGCTTTCGGCCAGAGGCTGATTGTTGAAATCGACTGAAATCGCCACTCAATGGTCAAGCCTATAAACTTGCGGATGACTCAAGGTGCGTATCACTTCCTGCCAGTCGCCGTAATTCGCTCACATCGGCGAACCACTCATGGGACTGAAGACTGTGGAATGCATCATATGCTCCATACCCCCAGGCGACCGCACCAAAGGCGATACCGGCAGTCGCTGCTGCTTCACCATCCGTAGGTTGGTCGCCGATGTAGATAACTTCCTCTTGCGCCACGTCGAATTTGCGCATGACACGGCGCAAGCGAGACGCCTTGCCGAAAATGGAGGCGCCGCACTCGAAGGCCCGGATATGTTGACAGCTGGAGCCCAAAATTTGCTTGATATTTTCTTGGGAGTTAGAAGATACCACCGCCATAATCAGTCCTCTCTCGTCAAGATGGGCGAGGGTATTTGCAATGTTATTGAACAGTGGGATCGAGCTTCGATGTTTCTTCATCAAGCTCATGAAGGTTCGCGCCACCAGAGGCAACTTCCAGCGAGGCATTCCGATATGAGCCATGATCTCCCGAGCCCCCTGCTTGCGCAGACCGTCCAACTCTTGCGGGTGAATTCGACTGAATGCGTGCCTGTCAGCGACCTGGTTGAACACCGAAACAAAGAACGGAAAAGAATCAGCGAGCGTGCCGTCGAAGTCGAAAATGGCAAGCCGGTATGACATGTAAAAGCTCCTTCCTGTAGTGCTGGCAGCCGAGTCCGGGCGGCTGCTTGTGCTGGGCGATTGATTCACCCGATTGGTGGGAAAGGCGCATTATCCCTGCTCCGGAATCTGCCCGGAAGGAGTAAGTGGCTTAACGCTGTTGCCGTATCTGACTACCTTCAAGGCCTTGACTTGATTTATCGAGCTCGCCGAGCATATTCCGATGATTGCCAAGGCCAAAGTCGTTTTTCTCGCCACCCGCAATCACCTCAACCATCCGCTTCAGCACTCCTTCACGGCGATGCATGGGAGTAAACGTCCCATCGATGTGGGGCGGCATTCTATCGAACGACAAATCAGCGACAGGGATCGTCATCAATGCAATGCTGACCGAGCCGTTGTTCGCCGCGCTGCTGGCGTTTGTGGTGCTCAATGAAGTACCGCGCGAAAGCCTGTACGCGGGAGCGGTACTGATCATCGTCGGCCTGTGTTTTTCCAATGAGCTGATCCGCTTGGGCAGCAAAGCATCCGTCCCTTCGACCGAGTGAGCTACTTTCGGATCCTGATTGCTTTAGCAATCAGTGGTTTTGAAGTGTTTTCAGGGCTTTGTCGTTTCTGGGGATGCGAGCGAGCAGCCCCTCTAAGCCCCAGCAATCTCCACTGAACCTACCGCACCCCAACCACGTCCAGTCGAAGAAGGCTAGAGAACACGCGAGGCCACGCTGTGCATCAGTTCCGCGCACGGATGCACAGCGTATTTCTCACGCAGAAGAGACCGAGTCGTCTTCGTTTGTTTTCAGCTACCCGTTACCACACAGCAATATGGGAATCGGCCCGCGGCTCGGTGCCGCCGCACAACACACCGGTGTCCGGGTCGCGGATGATGATCTGCCCTCGGCCATAGTTGATCAGGTCGCAATCGACCTGAACCTTATGTCCGCGCCGGGCCAGCGAAGCGGCCAAGTCCCTCGACGCCCCCTGCTCGATGCCGACTTTCATGCCTCCCAGCCATTGCCATCGCGGTGCGTCCAGCGCAGCTTGAGGATTGAGACCAAAATCCACCAGGTTCATGACCATCTGCACATGGCCTTGGGGCTGCATGTAGCCACCCATGACGCCGAACGGTCCCACCGGCGCGTCACCTTTACTGATGAAGCCAGGAATGATGGTGTGGAAGGTCTTTTTGCCCGGTGCCAGGCAGTTGGCGTGGTCAGGGTCGAGACTGAATTCCTGCCCACGGTTCTGCAAGGCGATGCCGCTGTCTGGCAGCACCACGCCAGAACCGAAGCCGTGGTAGTTACTCTGGATGAAGGACACCATATTGCCCTGCGCATCTGCCGTGGCCAGGTACACCGTACCGCTGGCGTGAGGATCGCCGGGATCAGGTTGCTGAGCCTGATCAACGATCTGTTCACGGCGTTGGCTGCTATAGGTGTCGCTGAGAAGATCAGCCACCGCCACACGCATGTGCAGCGGATCGGTGATGTAATGCAGGCCATCGCTGTAGGCCAGCTTCATGGCTTCCAATTGACGATGCCAGGTCTGCTGGCTGTCTCGGTGATCGAAGTCGAAACCCTGAAGGATTTTCAGGGTCATCAGGGCCACCAATCCTTGCCCGCTTGGAGGGATTTCCCACACATCGTAGCCGCGGTAATTGATGCTGATCGGGTCCACCCATTGGGCGCGATAGTCCTGCAGGTCGCTGGCTCGCAGGTAGCCGCCGGTGGCACGGGAATGGGCATCCAGACGCTGAGCCAGAGCACCGCGATAGAGGCTTTCGCAAGCGCTGTCCGCCAGTTCTTCCAGCGTTCGGGCTTGCGCCGGGTTGCGGAATAATTCACCGGCCTTTGGCGCACGGCCATCAATCAGGAACGTGTCGAACCAGGCGTCTAGCACCGGGTCTCGATGGGGGCTGAATTCATCCAGAGCAGTCTGCCATTGTCGGGCGACCACCGGCGACACTGGGAAGCCCTCCCGGGCCAGACTGATCGCGGGCTGCAGCAACTCGGCAAAGGGCAGCTTGCCGAACCGTCTGGACAACTCCGCCCAGGCCGAAGGACAACCGGGCACCGTGACCGGCGTCCAGCCATAAAGCGGCATCCGCTCGTGACCACACGCCTTGACTGCATCGATCGTCAGTGCCGCCGGCGCTTGGCCGTTGCCGTTCAGTCCGTGCAATTGGCCTTTGCTCCAGACCAGAGCAAAGGCGTCGCCGCCCAAGCCGCAGCCGGTGGGTTCAACTACCGTTAGCGCCGCCGCTGTAGCGATCGCGGCATCAATGGCATTGCCGCCGTTGCGCATGATTTCGATGCCGGCCTCGGCGGCCAGTGGCTGTGAAGCCGCGACCATGCCACGGCGGGCAAACACACTCTGGCGTTGCGACGGATAGGGATATTCGTGGGCAGAAAATTTCAACATGGCAAAAGCTCTTCCAAACAAAGATTCAATGGCCGCAGGTATCCGGTTCCATTGCCGGGTAAAAAACCCTGACTGAGAAGGTCACAGCACGCGGCTGAGAAAGGCCCGAGTTCGCGGGTGTGTCGGTCGACTGAAGATCTGCTCCGGCGGACCCTGCTCAATCAGTTCGCCCTGATCGAGAACCACCACGCGATCAGCGACTTCCCGGGCAAAACCCATTTCATGGGTGACCACTACCATGGTCATGCCGTCATCGGCCAACTGCTTCATCACCTGCAGGACCTCGCCGACGGTTTCCGGATCCAGGGCGCTGGTGGGCTCGTCGAACAGCATGGCTTGAGGTTTCATCGCCAACGCCCGGGCGATTGCCACGCGCTGCTGCTGTCCACCGGACAACATCGACGGGTAATGCATGGCCTTGTCCGCCAGGCCGACCCGGGCGAGCAAGGCCCGGGCCTGTTCCAACGCTTCGGCGCGTGGCACGCCGAGCACCTGGATCGGTGCCTCAATGATGTTTTCCAGCGCGGTCATGTGGGGGAACAGATTGAAACGTTGAAAGACCATGCCGATGTCCCGACGCTGGCGAGCGATGTTGCGCTCGGAGTCGCGCACCAGGCTGCCGTCGGCGCGCTCGCGATACCCCATGGAGCGACCGTTGACGCGTATGCGCCCGCCTTGAATGTCCTCCAGCAGATTAATGCAGCGAATGAAGGTGGTCTTGCCTGAACCCGATGCACCGATCAACACCACCACTTCACCGCGCCGCACCTGCAAGGAAATCCCCTTGAGAATCTCCAGGTCGCCAAAAGACTTATGAATGTCCAGGGCCTCGATAATCAGTTCTTCACTTTTGTGCGCCATGCTTAACGCCCTCTCAGCAATTTGAGCGTGCCGCGGCCAAACATGCGACTGCCGGCCGCTGGCGGTGCGGGTCGATCGGACTGTCCGAAACGCGCTTCCAGCCAACGCTGGAAGAAGCCCCAGAGGGTGGTCAGCAGCAGGAAATAAATCGCCACCACCAGGTACAGTTCAAATACCCGGAATGTCGCCGACGTGACCATTTGCGTACTCAGCAGCAACTCCTGCACGCCAATCACGCTGACCAGCGTCGTATTCTTGAGCATCACGTTGAATTCGTTGCCCAACGGCGGAACGATGACCCGGAACGCCTGAGGCAAAACGATACGCCGCATCAGTTTGGCGAAGGTCATGCCCAGCGAACGCCCAGCCTCATACTGTCCCTTGTCGACAGCGCCGATCCCGGCACGAATGATCTCGGCCATGTAGGCACCTTCGTTCAGGCCCAGGGCGATGATCGCTGCCTGAATATTGCCCGGCACCACCAAACCAAACAGTTCCACGTCCTCGAAACGGAAGATGCCGCCGGCCGCCAATGCGGTATAGAGAAAAACGATTTGCACCAACAGCGGAGTGCCGCGCATCAGCCACACATAGAACCGTACCGGCAGGTTGAGCAACGGGTTGCGCGACAGACGCATCAGCGCCGCTGCCAGCCCAAGCACGCAGCCCAACACCATTGCCAGCACACTGATCAGGCAGGTCAACCAGAGCCCAGTGAGGTACACCCCGCTGGRCTGCAAAAGGTATTGCCAGAACACATCCCAATTGAAATTCATCGAGCGCTCGCCTCAGTCGAGTGTGTCGCTGGAAACATGCCATTTGCTCAACAACTGCACATAACTGCCGTCACTGCGCATGTCACTGATGATCTGCTGTACTGCGGTGGTGAGCTGGGAATCATCCTTGCGGGTCCCTAAACCCGTGAGAATCCGGCTGAAGGCTGGCACCCCCTCCTCGAATAAATCAGGCGCCATTGCGGCGTAGTAACCTGCTGTTTCTACGGTGGTGCCGTAAGCGTCCACCTGACTGATACGCAGCGCCTGGAAGGCGTCAGTGTCACTGTTGTAAACCACCAGTTTCATCGGTGTCTTGCCAGCCTTGGTGAGCTTTTCATTCTCGGCGTCCAACAAGGTTTTGATCGTGGAGCCATTGAGCACTGCCACCTTGTGCCCAGACAGTCCATCCAGGGTTTTGATGCCCTTGGGATTGCCTTTGGGAACGACCACTGACTGGCTGGAATACATGTAGTTGACGATGTCGATCACTTCCCGGCGTTCGGGCTTGTCGAACAGCTGATCAACGATCATGTCGCACTGCTGGGCGAGCAATGCCGGCAGCAACCCGGAGAATGGAATGACCCGCCATTGCACCGGTTTGTCTCCCAGCCGTTTGGCGATTTCCAGCCCCAGATCGACAGTCAGGCCCCTGGGTTTTTGCGCCTCATCGAAAGACACCAAGGGTGGCGAGTCCATGCCCGAGCAATACGTGAGTTTTTCGGCCTTTTGCAGTCGTTCCGGCACTTGGGGCGTGGCGAACGCCCACTGTGCGCAGAGTCCCAGGGATACAGCAGCAAGCAACACACGGCGTTTATGCATGACCAGACACTCCAGTTGTTTAGTAACGGGGCAGTACTCAAAGTCAACACACGGTCGGGCTCGAGCCCGATTCTATTTTTCCGATTGCAGGAACTGAATCAGCGCCGGCACTGTGCCCTCGATGTGCTGACGCACCACCGACTCGGCCTGGTCGGCATCGCCTGAGCGAATGGCATCAAGGATCACCGCGTGTTCCTGGCGGGCACTCAAGGGCTTTTCACCGTGTTGCAGCCACAGGCGCATGGGCGCCTCGATCAACGAGTACAGGGCCGAGATTTGCTTCATCAAACGCGGACGGCCGCTGAGGCTGCACAGGTATTCATGGAAAGCCCGATGACGGCTGACCCATTCCGCGCTTTCGTCGCGGTAGTCATCCATCTCGTCCAGCATGCGTTCCAGAGCCGCCAGCTGACGCTCACCGATCTTGGCTACGGCGACGCGGATGGCCAGGCCCTCGAGGGCACTGCGCATCTCGAAGACTTCGTGCAGTTCGTCGATGTTCAGGCCGCTGACTATCGCCCCGCGGTTAGGCCGCAAGGTCACCAGGCCTTGAGCATCGAGGCGTCGGAAGGCTTCGCGCACCGGCATGCGGCTCATGCCGATCTCAGTGGCGATGTCCTCGGCGATCAACCGGTCGCCTTTGCGGTAACGACCGCCACAGATCGCTTCCAGCAGAAAGTTGTAAGCCTCCTCCTCGGCAGTCAGGGGCTGACGCTCAATGTAAGCGGGAGCGAATTGCATAAAGTCACCCTTTGCAGTTTTGTATCCAATTATCCATGGATTCAAAACAGCAGAAACCGTGCCAGGCTGCGTAGCACTGCTTCAAGCGCTTAATTGGAAAGGATTTTCGACTCAAGAGATGCTGATCTATAGATCAGCGTGGTACTCACCGTGCGCTACGAAATGGCCCAGTGCGCCCCAAATGGGTGAAAAATGGTACCCAGGTAACAAATCATTTCGCCGAATGCCCCCAAAGCCCTTGGCGCGTTCTCTGAGTAATTGCACAGACTTGCCCACCCATTTACATTCGGCCTGACCAGTCATTTGCAACGGATTTGACCAGCACGTTTCGCGGACATGACCGGCAGAGAATGGCCCAAAGCTGACCCCTCAGGATTTCGTACTCTCAGACCCCATCCGCGAATTTGCACACCACTGACGACATATTGGTACGTCTGGAGAGGGGCATGACCACCACGCAAAAACTGACTCAAACAATGCTATGTGCATTGTCAGATCAAACAAAGGTTATGGTTTGTCATGAAATGAAAAAGCGCTGTCGCCAAATGAAAGGCTGGCGCGCGCCCTGCCTATAAACTCCTCCTCAAGCCTGCGCAGCAAGCCCAGGGCTCTCACGGGTGCGAAACACCTATGGAGAAATCCACGCATTTCCCACGAATGGAGAAGAGACAATGAGTGAGCGGTCGATCAAGCCACGGCTGATCGATACATCCTACGATTACCTGCTTCAACGTTGAACCTGGATAATTAAGAGTTTTAAAAAACCAATTCTATTAGTAAGCGCTTAATGCCCAGCCTACAAATATATTACTGAAAGCCCACGACCTACCGTGCACTCACCTTAATAGAACTCACACTTAAAAATACGCCCCTAGAACTACATTGCGGAAGACAAAAATAAGTAATGTTTTTGCGATTTGTTTTTTGTTGCATTCATGAATTTTATAATCAGAAACCATGACAAAACTTGCAGAGACATCACTTCAACACCCTCAATGCTGGAAGCTCGATATAAATAATCGAATCTTATTCGACGACGCCATTCAAATACACTTAACAAATATTGAGGGCATCATTGTAAAAAACATGCTCCTCAAGGAGGAACGCGTAATCAGTAGAGCAGAGCTAATTAGTAATATTGGGAGAGATCCTGAGCTCTATCGCGGCCTGGAGATGAGTTTGAGTAGACTGCAAATAAAATTCAAGAAAAACGCAGGAGGACGGCATCTCTTTCGCGCAGTCAGAAATCGCGGCTACTGCCTCACTCAAGCCATACATATTAATGGGGAGCCGTCTCGGGAATTTACGTGAGGTAAGCGGCAATACACCCCTCGCATGGTCATATGGCTGATGATGACTAACGAACTTATGAATTTAGGGGTGGCCGTGGGCGCAGCGTTCAAGATGAGTGAGTTCACTTTTTACGATTGACCTTGCGCTTTGATACTGGTGTAGCGGCGTTAAAAAACTGTCGCATGACTTCTAAGTTATGCGACGACTCACTCGGGCTTGACAGTAAAGGCTTTGTGATATCGCGTGACTCTGTCGCAGGTTCTCAATTATCTGCGACATGAAATGTGATAGATGTGACATTGAGAATGTTGGAATGTTAATCCGATATGCTCGTCCCCCACTCCAGGCAAAAATCTGGAGCCGCAGCAAGGCCTGCTGGCGAGTTTGTATCTGTCACGGTTGACCGGAAATGGCCGTTTTCAGCCGGCCGCGACCGACTGAAAACGCCCTATAGCAACCACTCGCAGTGGTGCGACAAATGTCCTGCGAGCTGTAATACCTTACTGCTCCGCCTGCCCTTGCAGATGTCGGTACCCAGCCGCCTGAATGAAATCGGCCAAATGCCAAATCGCTCCGTTGGCTGCCCAGAAGCCATCTCTGACTTCATCAAGGATGATCGAAGTCATGATGATCCGCTGGTCGTCCGCTGCTTGCGACCGGGTTACTGCTTGATGCAAACGCTGCACATAGTCGCTTCGCATGGCCTCATTCAGCACACCGCCGGGGACCTTAACCTGCACAATGCAGGGGATGGCTTGAGCGCTGATATCCACTGCGCCGCATGTCCAGGAGCCAGAAGCCACTTCGTCAATGAGAGTCCAGCACAGGCCCCGTTGACGTGGATCGTCGCCGATTTGCTCGACCGCGATGGCCACTTTCGTAATCTCTTCGCACAGCAGTGCCCGTTGTTCGCAAGTAAAAGAACCTTGAGGCACCTTGATCAGGATATTTGGCATACGGGTTAACGCTCGATGAAATGGAAGCGTTATTAAGTCAGCCCTCGACCACTGCAACCAGCGACCGATTCGACATCTTTCGTGCATAATCAGCCAATGAATGACTTCACGATTCTGGTAGTTCCTGGCGCCTTTGCCTCCAGTGTCGCACTGACTCTGGATATCCTTTCAACGGCGGCCGTACTCGCCCAGCGACTGGGCTCCGCTGTACCTCGCTGGCAAGTCTGTGGGGTGAACACGGATTGCGTGACGCTCGGCCACGGTATGCAGATTGCGGTTCAGCCCTTGGCTATCAACCCTGATGACCGCTCTTGCTGGATCATCCCCGGCATCGGAGTGGCTGACGCCCCCATGATCGAGCACCGATTACAACAGGCGGATATCGCTCTGCTGGTTCCGGCATTACGCGCGCATGTGCAGGCCGGGGGTAACGTAGCCGCATCATGTTCTGCGGTATTCGTGCTAAAGGCTGCAAACCTGCTCGCTGGGCGCTGTGTAACCACTTCTTGGTGGATGGCACCCTTACTCCAGCAGTGGGCGCCGGAGTGCCAGGTAGATGCCGAGCGCATGGTAATCCTCGATCCGCCGTTGATTACTGCGGGTGCAGCGCTAGGTCATAGCGATCTGATGTTGCATCTTCTGCGAAGCCATTTCTCCCCAGCTTTGGCAGATGGCGTTGCTCGGGCGCTACTGATCGATGGTCGGCAACTGCAATCGCCTTTTATGGTTCCGGCAATGATGGCTCAGGGGAACGAATTGATCGCACAATTGACGGCTCATATTGAAGCCTCGCTACCGGCGATTATCAGCGTCAGCACACTCGCATCCGACTTTGGTCTGTCAGAGCGGACCTTGTCTCGACACATCCACAAGGCCACCGGATATAGCCCGTTGCGGCTGATCCAGCGTGTCCAGGCCAATAAAGCCCGGGAACTGCTGGCAAACAGTAAATACTCAATCGACACCATTGCCGAACAAGTTGGATACAGAGATCCCACATCCCTGCGGCGACTGATGAAAAAAATGCTGAACGCAACACCTCGGCAACTGCGTTAACTGCAGCGACGATTTTTTTCAATTCAATTATCCGATTTGGCGTGCGACTCAGGCAGTTCAATATTGGCCGTTTGCTGCCAGTCGCGAAGGGCTGCAATTGGCCCAGAGTGTGTAAAAACGCCTCCGCGAACCCTTGCTATGATTTCTGAGGATTTCATCGCAAGGATCGCCCATGAAGCGCTTTATCCAAGGTGAACATCGAGGCCAAGGCACCTTACTTCCCGAGAGCCTCGACGACTACGTCAGC
>NZ_JBFTML010000088.1:0-13205 GCF_056396925.1 Pseudomonas sp. 05N433
CGTAACAACTCACTGATCACCCCTGTAATTGAGTGGTTTAGGTCGTCTATGGCTCATGCGAACTCCTGATTTTTATGGGTTTCGTGCTTACAGATACCTAAACGCGCGCAGTGCTAGGCGTACGTAAGGTGCGTTAGCCGGACGCTTACTATATAGCGAGAATTCGTACAAAAGGAATGATCGATGACAGCGGCCCTGAGCGGTAAAGAAGCAGTAGGCGAGCATTACACGTTGGAAACGATGCGCCATGCGCAGCAGATGACCTGGAAGGCTATCGAACAGATTGCCCGGGTTATTTCTCCCGGCATGCGCGAGTCCGAAGCCCAGTCACTGGGTAAACAGGTTCTGTCGGAACTTGGCATGGATCGCATCTGGCACCCGCTGCTGATCCGCTTTGGCGCCAATACGCTCAAGACGTTCAAACAGCGCTCCGATGGCGATCCTGTGCTGGGTGACGAAGATATTTTCTTCGTCGACATGGGCGCGGTCTGGCAAGGGCACGAAGGTGATGCAGGGGCGACGTTCACCACCGGTTCCGACCCGGAAATGATCGCCTGTGCTGCGGCCTCCCGGGAGCTTTTCAATCGGGTCGAAGGCTTTTGGCGCAGCGAGCGGGTTTYCGGCATGGAGCTTTACCGCTATGCGGCCGACCAGGCGCAAGCCATGGGGTGGAAGCTCAACCTGGACATCAAGGGCCACAGAGTCAGCGATTTCCCTCATGCCATTCACCGTGGTGGCGACCTCGGGGATTTAGACAAGTGCCCAACGACCGGCCTGTGGATTCTGGAAATCCAGATCGCCCACCCTGAGCGCCCTTTCGGAGGGTTCTACGAAGACTTGCTTATCTGATCAAGGAAACCTCATGCCAAACCAAACAGAGCAACCGGTTCTGCTGTTCTCCTACGGTACTTTGCAGGACCGGGCCGTTCAGCTGTCCACCTTCGGGCGCGAGTTGAAAGGGCGCCTGGACAGCCTGCCAGGTTACAAGCAGAACCTGGTCGAGATAACCGATCCGGCGGTGTTGGCGGCGAGTGGGAAAAGCCATCATCCGATCGTGCAGGAGAGTGGCGACCTGTCGGACGAGATCGCCGGCACTGTTTTCGAGATCACGGCCCAAGAGCTGGTCGCGGCCGACGAATACGAGGTGGCGGACTACAAACGCGTCAGTGTGACCCTCAAGTCCGGCATCAGTGCCTGGGTCTACGTGCGAGCCTGACTTCCGGAAGTTTCACGCCGACGGGCAAGGACTCTCGCCGGCGACGATCATGCAGGCCCAGGCTGAAGTTCAGCAATTGCCTGGGGGGATACTCATTTGCTGGGGAGGAGGATTACTGACCACACTACCAAAGTGATCGCTGCCGCCAACAGACTACACGTCCCGGCAATCAAATGACGGAAGGCGGGGTGTTCAGACTGCTTGAGTCTGGCAATCACCAAGAGCCATGTGCCGACGAAGGCGCCCATAACCGCCATCAACGTATAGAGTACGTATAAAACGATCCGTGCTGAGGAGGCTTCTCCGGGGGCAAGCCATCTATTGAACAAAACCAGCACCGCTATCCCGACAATAAAACTACCCACGGCACCTGCCAGGTTGGCGAGCCATAGATTCACAGCTCCGCGGTTCTTCACCACCCAAATCCACATCCCCACTGTCGCAGCGAGGAACACCAATACGCCAATTAGCAGCATTCAATCCTTTTCCTTGTTCGCAATAACCCTGAAACCGCCATTGGTCATCTTTGATGAGATGAGGTGATGGCAACACGATATCAAACGGATGGGATTATGCCGAAGGATGTTGCTGACTGATGTGGATTTTGGCTGCGTTTGGCTCCGTCACTCATTTGAATATAGGGTCGACGTTAAAAACGCTGGAACGCTCCCTTGGCCCGTCTCAACAGGCCAAGGGATCTGTAAACCTAAGCCTCCCAGCCCGCGCCACTAACCGCCGCCTGCGCCAGCGGGTGCAAGTCTGCTCCCTGATGCGTCGTCTGCCAGGCCAGCAACTCCTTGCGCATGCCGGGCGTCCAGTACATCTGCAGATGATTGCGCACACCGAGCACGGCCTGTTGCTGATCCGGTTCGCTGGCAAAGTATTGGGCGATCTGGTTGACCATCTTGATCAGGTTTTCCGTACTCATCGGCGTACCTCGGCTTTTGTCCCGGCGCTACGTTCATGGCGACGTTCGTTGAGCAGGCGTTGTTGTTCGTCGCTGAATGCCTGATAGCGTTTTTGCCACTCGGAAGGGTGATAGACGCGGCTGACCTCCACGGCGGTGACCTTGTACTCCGGACAGTTGGTCGCCCAGTCGGAGTTGTCGGTGGTGATCACGTTGGCACCCGACTCAGGGAAGTGGAAGGTGGTGTACACCACGCCCGGGGCAACCCGTTCGGTGACTCGTGCCCGCAGTACGGTCTGGCCGGCGCGGCTGCCGATGCCGACCCAATCGCCTTCGTTGATCCCACGGCTCTCGGCGTCGGTCGGGTGGATTTCCAGGCGGTCTTCGTCGTGCCAGGCGACGTTTTCAGTACGCCGGGTCTGGGCGCCGACGTTGTACTGGCTGAGGATGCGTCCGGTGGTCAGCAGCAGCGGATAGCGACTGTTGACCTTTTCCTCGGTCGGCACGTAGCCGGTGAGCATGAAGCGCCCCTTGCCACGCACGAATTCCTCAATGTGCATGGTTGGGGTGCCGTCCGGTGCCGCGGCGTTGCACGGCCATTGCAGGCTGCCGTGACTATCCAGTGCGGCGTAGCTGACGTTGGTGAAGGTCGGCGTCAGGCTGGCGATTTCATCCATGATTTCCGACGGATGCTTGTAGTTCATCGGATAGCCCAGGGCGTTAGCCAGAGCCACGGTGCCTTCCCAGTCGGCCTTGCCGCCCAGAGGCTCCATGACCTTGCGTACCCGGGAGATGCGCCGTTCGGCGTTGGTGAAGGTGCCGTCTTTTTCCAGGAACGAGGCGCCCGGCAGGAACACATGAGCGAACTTGGCGGTTTCGTTGAGGAAAATGTCCTGCACCACGATGCATTCCATGGCCGACAGCGCCGCGGTGACGTGTTGGGTGTTGGGGTCGCTCTGGGCGATGTCTTCGCCCTGGCAGTACAGGCCCTTGAAGCTGCCGGCCAGTGCAGACTCGAACATGTTGGGAATGCGCAGGCCCGGATCGGGTTGCAGGGTGACGTTCCAGGCCTGTTCGAACTGCGTCCGTACCACCTCGTTGGAGACGTGACGGTAACCGGGCAGTTCGTGGGGGAAGGAGCCCATGTCGCAGGAGCCCTGAACGTTGTTCTGCCCACGTAACGGGTTCACGCCCACACCTTCGCGACCGATGTTGCCGGTGGCCATGGCCAGGTTGGCAATGCCCATGACCGCGGTACTGCCCTGGCTGTGCTCGGTGACGCCCAGGCCGTAGTAGATCGCCGCATTACCGCCGGTGGCATACAAGCGCGCAGCGGCACGGATATCGGCAGGTTCTACGCCGCAGACAGGGCCAAGGGCTTCCGGCGAGTTTTCCGCTCGGCTGACGAACTCTTTCCAGTGGGCGAAATCGTTGCCTTCGCAACGAGCGTCGATAAAGGCCTGGTTGAGCAAGCCTTCGGTGACGATGACGTGGGCCAGGGCGTTGAGCATGGCGACGTTGGTGCCCGGACGCAGGGCCAGGTGCAGTTCGGCGCGGGCATGCACCGTGTCCACCAGGTCAATACGGCGTGGGTCGATGACGATCAGTCGCGCGCCTTCACGCAGGCGGCGCTTGAGCTGGGAGGCGAACACCGGGTGAGCGTCGCTGGGGTTGGCACCCATCACCAGGATCACGTCAGCCTGCATCACCGAGTCGAAACTCTGTGTGCCGGCGGACTCGCCCAGGGTTTGTTTCAGGCCATAGCCGGTCGGTGAGTGGCAGACCCGCGCACAGGTGTCGACGTTGTTGTTGCCGAACGCGGCGCGCACCAGTTTTTGCACCAGGTAGGTTTCTTCGTTGGTGCAACGGCTGGAGGTGATGCCACCAATGGAATCGCGGCCGTATTTTTGCTGCAACCGGCGGAATTCGCTGGCGGCGTAAGTCACCGCTTCATCCCAGCTGACTTCCTGCCAAGGGTCGTTAATGGACTTGCGGATCATCGGCTTGGTGATGCGATCCGGGTGAGTCGCGTAGCCCCAGGCAAAGCGCCCCTTGACGCAGGAGTGGCCGTGGTTGGCCTGGCCGTTCTTGTCCGGAACCATGCGCACCAGCTGGTCGCCTTTCATCTCGGCGCGGAACGAACAGCCCACGCCGCAATAGGCGCAGGTGGTGATCACACTGTGTTCGGGTTGACCCAGTTCGACCACACTTTTTTCCATCAGCGTCGCGGTCGGGCAGGCTTGCACACAGGCGCCGCACGACACGCATTCCGAGTCGAGGAAGTCCTCGCCACCGGCGGCCGCGACCCGGGATTCGAACCCGCGCCCGGTAATGGTCAGGGCAAACGTACCCTGGGTTTCTTCGCAGGCGCGCACGCAGCGGTTGCAGACGATGCACTTGCTCGGGTCGTAGTCGAAGTACGGGTTGGACGTGTCCTTCACGTCGTCCAGATGGTTCTCGCCCTCATAGCCGTAACGCACTTCCCGCAGGCCGACCTGGCCGGCGACGGTTTGCAGCTCGCAGTTGCCGTTGGCCGAGCAGGTCAGGCAATCCAGCGGGTGATCGGAGATGTACAGCTCCATGACGTTGCGGCGCAAGGTCGCGAGCTTCGGCGTCTGGGTGTGCACGGTCATGCCTTCGCTGACCGGCGTGGTGCAGGATGCGGGGTAGCCGCGCATGCCGTCGATCTCCACCAGACACATGCGGCAGGAGCCAAAGGCTTCCAGGCTGTCGGTGGCGCACAGTTTGGGAATGGTGGTGCCCAGCATCGCCGCAGCGCGCATCACCGAGGTGCCTTCGGGCACGCTGATGCTTTGGCCGTCGATGTTCAGGGTGACTTGCACCTGGCTTTCGCGGGCCGGGGTACCCAGATCCATATCGGTTTTCGGGTCGAATACAGTGATCATTGCTCGGCCTCCGAGGCTTGCAGACCGAAGTCGGCGGGGAAGTGCTTGAGGGCGCTGACGACCGGATAGGAGGTCATGCCACCCAACGCGCACAGCGAACCGTATTGCATTGTGTCGCACAGGTCCTTGAGGATAATCGCCTGCTCATCGCGACCGTTCTGGTCAGGCGCAGCGAGCAGGCGGTCGATCACCTCAACGCCCCGGGTCGAGCCGATACGGCACGGCGTGCATTTGCCACAGGATTCTTCGGCGCAGAACTGCATGGCGAAGCGCGCCATGTGGGCCATGTCCAGGCTGTCGTCAGCCACCACCACACCACCGTGACCGAGCATCGCGCCCATGGCGGCGAAGGCTTCGTAATCCAGCGGCGTATCGAATTGCGACGGCGGCACCCAGGCGCCGAGAGGGCCGCCAACCTGCGCGGCCTTCAGCGGCCGGCCACTGGCGGTCCCGCCGCCGTAGTCTTCCACCAATTCCCGCAGGGTCAGGCCAAAGGCCCGCTCCACCAAACCGCCATGACGAATATTGCCCGCCAGCTGGAAGGGCATGGTGCCCAGGGAACGGCCCATGCCGTAATCGCGATAGAACGGCGCGCCCTTGGCCATAATCATGGGCACCGAGGCCAGCGTCAGCACGTTGTGCACCAGGGTCGGCAGGCCGAACAGGCCCTGCAAGGCCGGGATCGGCGGCTTGGCGCGGACGATCCCGCGCTTGCCTTCGAGGGAGTCCAGCAGTGCGGTTTCCTCACCGCAGATGTAAGCGCCGGCACCGACCCGCACTTCCATGTCGAAGGCCAATCCGCTGCCGCCGACATTGGCGCCGAGGTAACCGGCGGCCCGGGCGATGTCCAGCGCCTCGCGCAGGGTGGCCACGGCCTGTGGATATTCCGAGCGCACATAGATGTAGCCGTAGCTGGCGCCGACGGTGATGCCGGCAATAGCCATGCCTTCGATCAGCAGGAAGGGGTCGCCTTCCATCAACATACGGTCGGCGAAGGTGCCGGAGTCGCCTTCGTCGGCGTTGCACACAATGTATTTCTGCGTCGCTTGGGTAGCGCGCACCGTGCGCCATTTGATCCCGGCCGGGAAAGCCGCGCCGCCACGGCCACGCAGGCCCGAATCGAATACTGCAGTCGCAGTCTGCTCGCCGCCCAGAGCGATGGCCTGGGTCAAGCCCTCGAAACCGCCGTGAGCCCGGTAATCCTCCAACGACAGCGGCCGGGTAATGCCGGCGCGGGCGAACAGCAGGCGTTGTTGGGTTTTCAGATAAGACAACTCCTCCACCAGCCCCAAGGCCAGCGGATGAGCGGACGGCTCGCCTTGCAGCGCATCGAGCACGGACGGCACATCGGCAGCGGTCAGCGGGCCGAAGCCGATACGACCTTGCGGGCTGTCCATTTCCAGTAGCGGTTCCAGCCAGTACAGGCCGCGCGAGCTGGTGCGTTGCAAGTCCAGCGGCAGACCGCGCTCCTGGGCCAGAGTGGCCAGGGCCACGGCCACCTCATCGGCGCCTACGGCACGGGCAAGAGAATCACAGGGCAGATAAAGCGTCGGCATCATGCGTCCTCCTGGCAAGCGTTGAGCAGGGCATCCAGGCGTTCGGCAGTGAGCCGCGCATGCACCTGACCATCCAGCTCCAGGGCAGGCGAGCAGGCGCAGGCGCCGAGGCAATACACCGGGCGCAGACTGATGTTGCCGTCGGCACTGCTGCCGTGGTCGTCCAGTTGCAGGCGGTCGCGCAATTGCGCCGCGAGCTGCTCGGCGCCGCGGCTCTGGCAGGACTCGGCCCGGCACAGACGCAGGATATGTCGGGCAGGAGGCGCGGTACGGAAGTCATGGTAGAAGCTGATCACCCCGCGAACCTCGGCCTGACTCAGGTTGAGGGCATGGGCAATCTCGGGAACGGCGGCATCGGGGATATAACCGATGCCCTCCTGAATTTCATGAAGGATCGGCAACAATGCGCCGGGCAAACCCTTGTGGCGCTCCAGCAGGCTGTTGACCATAGGCAGGTGCAACATCTCATCAGACATACAGCATTCCTCACGGTCACGGACAAACCAGGCGGTTGTCGGTCGTCCGAAAGTGTCGGCTGCGGCATTCACACCACGTCACGGTTTCGTGGCATTTTCAGACCGTTGGCCAGGGCACCCTGAGTGGGCATCTTGTTGTGCCCGGCGCGGTCTTTGCCGCACCTCTTCAGGCATATCACGCAGCTTGCCACGCCGCCTTTGAATCATCCGCACCAAAGCGACGTGTTCGGTTCTGCCTACGACTATCCATTAAGTCTAGATGAGCGTGGCGTGGGGCGCTCACGCACTGGCTCAATGCTTTGAGGGCTTGTCGATGGAGGATGTATAGCAAGCATTACTGGTGAGAAACAGCATCAGATCCGTGGGGGATTTCAGGGAGCAGATGCGTCTGATTGATCGGTTATTGGCCACCTCCGATGACGGAGATAATATCCCTACCGCTATTTCGGAATGGCCTGACAACAATCCGCAGCACTCTGTTTTAGGCTGCTCACAAGCATCCCAATCGCGCCCGATCCTCTGGTGCTGGCTTAGTCCGGCATTACGTTCGGGCCTTCTTGTTTCTGGAACATGGAAGTTGTCTAGCCCAGCCCCTCCGAAGCCGTTCCGTACATACGCTGATTTGGTTGCGTTGCTGGCCAGCAGGGGTATGGAAATCCATGACCCGTCTCGTGCAGAACGCAAGCTCGCGCAGCTAGGGTATTACCGTCTCAGCGGTTACTGGTACCCGGCGCGAGAGTTCAAGATGAACGGCCTGCAGCAAGACGTCTGCTCGGTTACGGGCAAGCCTTTTCGTCTCGACACTTTCCAGGTCGCCACCTCTTTCGACACGATCGTAGACCTTTACAGGTTCGATAAACGATTGCGAATGCTGATGCTGGATGCAGTCGAGCGCCTGGAGGTTAACCTCAAGACGGTGATGGCTCACGAGGTTGGATATCACGACCCGATGGCCTACGCCAATGTGAAATTCATTCTGCACAAATGGACTCAACCGTACACGGACCGCCGTGGCAATACGCGAAACAAGTGGACAGAGTGGAGTGTGAAGCAACAGTCGCACATTGCACGGAGTAAAGAGGACTGTATTCATTGGCACTTGCGAGCCGGTAAGTCCATTCCCGTATGGGTCGCGGTGGAGGCATGGGATTTCGGGGATCTCTCGGAGTTTTTCGAGCTGCTCAATAGCAAGTATTAAAATCTCATACTCACGCGCCTCGGCTTGAACAACGCCAAGATGCTCAGTCGATGGATGCAGCAAACCAGCCATTTGCGCAACCGCTGTGCGCACCATACGCGTATCTGGAATCAGGCTTCGCCCAACCCGTTAGCGGTCCACGCCGCCCCGTATTTTCAGACGTTGGGGCTGGATCAATATGCGCTCAAGCGGCTGTACGGATTAGTCGCGGTCATTTGGTTTCTGCTGCAGAGAATTGCACCAGCTTCGACCTGGATCCGCGAAGTTGCGGATCTGATAGACACCAAGCCTTCTATGCCGGGCTGCACTTTCAAAGCGATGGGGTTCCCGGATGAAACAGGGTTCCCTCGGAAACTGTTCGGGATTTAGCTGGCTTCTGGGGAAAAGGGGGCAGATTTATTATTGGATAAGACGTGGCGACCAACTCGGTCCGGCTACCGAGCGCTACCGCTTTTTGGGTCGCCCAACCTTAATTTATTGAATGTCTTTCAAATAATCCTTGAGCGCAACGAGCGGGACATCAAGCTGCTCAATCGTCTGAATCCCGGCAAATTCAACCGCCAACCTCTGCAACTCCCGCCCCAACGGCTTATCCACACCACCGATGGCTTCCAGCGCCAATCCCACACACTCATCCACTTTCAACTGAATCGCCTCAACATCCCCCCGACGTACCAGCAACTCAAACACATCCCGCTGGTAATCACCCATGACCAGATCGTCACGCAAAATCGGACTTGAATCTTCCGTCTCGTAAGCCAGTTTGAGAGAGAAGAGGGCAACAGTTTCCAGCTGCAATTCCATGAGGGAATCCTTGTGAAATGTTCCGCCGGTGCGGGACGTGCGTAAGAGAAGCAAGATCAAAAGATCGCAACCTTCGGCGGCCCCTACACGACAGCGGTGCGGGCAATGGCTTTTCTACAGACGAAAAAAAAGGCCTTGCAAAGCAAGACCTTTCTTAATTTTGGTGCCCGAGGGAGACTCGAAACTAACATTAATTACTTGATTGGTATAGATTAAATTGGATGTACATCTTTTTGTGTACATGAATTTATACTTGGCATGTATTTTGACGCGAGCAGGTGGGCGGGGGAAGATTTATGTTTCCGTCTTTTGAGTTTCCGACGAGATGCATGTTGTGTGAGTCAATGTTGTTAACAAAGCAATCAGGTTGGCGGAGTCTGGCCTGCCGCTATAGGCAATTGTCGACCCAGAACTGCCATCGACGACTCAGCTTATGGCATGTGTAGAATAGCGGTTTCCCCATTTTCAAAGGAATGAACCAGTGATCACTTGCCACGTCAGGTATGTAATCGATCCCTACCAGATCCCGGCTTTCGAAAACTATTCTCGCCATTGGATTCGTGTGGTGACCCGTATGGGAGGAAACCACCACGGCTACTTTCTACCAGCCGAAGGCGCCAACAACATCGCTTACTGTCTATTCAGCTTTTCCAGCCTGGCAGATTATGAGCAGTATCGTAGGGAGGCCGGAGTAGATCCTGAGTGCATTCAATTGGTGACGCAGGCTACCGAGCAAAAATTCATCCTGAGCTATGAGCGCAGTTTCCTTCGTCCCATTCTTGATTGAACTGACGTGTTTGCGGCCGCGCGCGGGCGCGCCAAAGAGACCGCTTTTGGCCGATTTCTGCCGGTCATAGTTACAGAGCGTGTTGGCCAAATCCGATGCAATCGGTGGTCAGAGCGAATGCAAATGACTGGCCAGGCCGAATGCAAACGTTGGGCAAGTGGAGTGCAATTTCGCACGCCAGCACTGCGAACCAGAAGTGCGAACTTGGGTGCGAACTCGTGGCCGGTATGCATTGGCGAGTGCGTACCAATGGTGCGTACCTGGCTGCGTACCAATGCCGGACAATTCTGTCTCAGAGACAGTTTCGCGCATTCCACCTGCGTGAAAAGTCTGCGTGAAACACTGCTTGAAGAAACGCAGTTAGGCACTTGAAGCGGCTCATTCATGGGGGTGTTTCCCCAAATGGGGGAGAATGAACACTTTGGCTCTGAGTAGAGCAGGTTTTGATTCACTCCAGTGCCCGCAGACGAGATGCGCCCGACACATGGGATGCTTCGGAGGCGATGGCAACGCCCTTCCTAAAATCGAGCACATTGGTCCTTCAGTACATGCGTAAATCAGATCGGCTATTCCAGGTAGTAAACCTGATCCGGGTACATCAGCCGATTACAGCGGAAGACTTGGCAGGGCGTATCGGGGTCTCAGTCCGCACGATTTATCGGTATGTCGACGACCTGTCTGTGAGCGGTATTCCTCTCTATGGCGTCGCTGGCGTTGGGTATGCTCTGCACGAAGGGTTTGAGCTGCCGCCTCTGACACTCACCCAGGATGAACTCGACGCGCTGATGCTGGGCGTTGAGATGCTTTCAAATTCCGCAGGCGCTGAACTCGCTTCTTCTGCAAGGACGCTGTTGAGCAAAGTTGCTGCCGTATTACCGTTCCGCAATACAGAACCATCACTCTCCAATATCCGCGCGTTGAGGGCTAAGCCCGTCACTCCAGACCAACGATATTTGGACGATCTCCACCGCGCTATTCAACAGGCGAGAGCCGTCCGCTTTTCATATTTCAGCTTGAGTGAAGAGATCTCGGACAGGACGGTGTTCCCCTTGGGCCTTTTCTACTGGGGAGGAAAGTGGACTGTCGGAACATGGTGTACGTCCAGAAAGGCATACAGAGACTTTCGAGTTGACCGGATACGAAGCCTGCAGATCATGATGGATGGTCAGAAGCTTGAGGCGGAATGGAACCTGCGGTCATACATGCAGTTTCAGTCTGATCAATGGGCGGCCCAACAACCTCTCAAGCACTGACAGTACGGTGTCAGTACGACCCCAGGATACTGGTCGCTCCTCACCACACAATTGGAGTGACATATGATGCAGAACAGCCATGTACTCGAGCTAGCAATTTTTACCGTCAAGGAAGGCTTCGAAAGCCAAATGCCTGAGTTGCGGTTGATGCTTCGGGAAACCCTCAAAGGGTTTGATTGAAGCACTTACGTTCATGGGACATTTTTACCCTGAGTAGAAACTCAGCGCCCTACTCTTAGGCTCCTTTCGCGCACGAGAGTTGTTGTCTATGTGACCAGCAAAAAGTGGTCACTGGTGGTGGTCACCGCAAATGTTCGCCACCTAGGGTATCCGCGCCGGATCAGCTCCAAACCGTGGATACCGACCGCTTTCTACTGAGGCTGTGTAAAAACGGTTTAGAGCAGGTTTGACAGTCAGAACCAGAACGAAAATCGCGTTCCTACGCAAATTTCAGGTCCGCTGATACACCAATCATTGGCAAATTTTACGTAGCGACGCAGGCTTCAAAACAGTGTCTGCGTTTTTACACAGCCTGGACCCACAGTGGCCGGTCATTCGTCTACGAAAGCGGGGTCGTTGATATGTCAACTGTCAACCACGTTAGAGTAGGTCCATGGTGGCCATGGAATCAGCCATACGGTAGCCCATCGCTTTGTAACCCGCCTGGCGCTTATCCCACATCCTCAGCAGCGCGACATTACCCTCGTCAACGAAGTCGATCACTCGCACGTCGGCCTTATCGGCATGCGATCGATGCAAGCGCCCAGCATATTGCTGAAGGATTCCCTTCCATGAGATGGGCATCGCCAGTACCAGCGTGTCCAACGGCGGGTGATCGRAGCCTTCACCTACTAGTTTTCCTGTTGCCAACAGCACCCGTGGAGCATCAGGGGGAAGGGACTCAAGCTCATGCATACGGGAAATCCGCTGTTTCTTAGGCACCCGCCCATGAAGCGTGAAAAGGTTATGCACGCGCGGCTTCAATTCTAATTCAAGGGCATCCACATGTTCCGTCCGCTCCGTTAGCACTAGAATTTTTCTACCCTCGTTGTATGCCAGCTCAATCTCCGAGACGATTTTGGCTGTCCGCTCAGAGTCTTCGGCTAGACGCCGAAAAACGTCCTGAATCCCAAAGCCGTCGGGGACCACTATTGGTTTGGGCAGTAATCGAGGCACGACAGATAGGTCATGGGGCGCACTCGCTGGTCGAGCAGCAGAATGTCGGATCGGTCCGCACTGCATGAAAATAATGGGCTGCTGCCCATCTCGGCGCACTGGGGTTGCTGTGAGTCCCAGTACGTACCGCGCGGTCGCGCTCCTCAGTAGTGCCTCGAATGACACTGCCGATAGGTGATGACACTCATCAACGATGATCTGGCCGTAGTTTTTTACCTGATCGCTGATCTCGCCTTTTCGCGATAACGACTGCATTACGGCAATGTCGATGATGCCGGTAAGCTTCGCTTTTCCGCCCCCAAGAGTACCAACGACACCATTCCCGACTCCCAAGAACGCCTGCAAGCGCTCTTGCCACTGCCTTAACAGCTCCGTCCGATGCACAAGCACCAACGTGTTAATGCCACGTGCGGCAATCAACGCAGCAGCACTCACCGTTTTACCGAAAGCTGTCGGTGCGCAGAGGATACCGGTGTCATGACTTAGCATTGCGCTGACAGCAGCCTCTTGGTCAGAACGCAGGGTCCCGAGAAAGCTCACGTCGATGGGGTCGCCCGCGAAGCGTTCGTCTTTAAGAATAGGGGTAACCCCGTTTTCCTCTAAAAGCTCCAGCGCAGCATCCAAACAGCCGCGTGGCAACGCAATATGTTTGGGGAAGTTCTGGGCACAGCCGATAATCCTTGGCTTGTTCCACACTGACATGCGCATGGCCTGAGCTTTGTAGAACTCAGGATTTTGAAAGGCAGCGAGCCGGACAAGCTGGTTTGCCAGTGGCTGTGGCAATTCCGACTTTTCAAAGTAAATTAAGTTAGCCAGCGTGATGTTCACAGCAGCAGGCAACGGGCATGTCAATTTACGTGATCTCGACTCACGATCTTTCCAAGGTTCTGCATCACCTTCGTCATCGACATAGGCGACCCCTAAAG
>NZ_JBFTML010000089.1:0-12329 GCF_056396925.1 Pseudomonas sp. 05N433
GGTGTATTGCGAGCAGAACCGTCCTTGATAACGGATCAGCAGCGCTTCGAATGAAACTTCCCAGGATAAGGGCGACAGCAATTGTCGTCCTCATCCAAGGAGGTGAAGTCAGATACGTACGAGCTTACGACGCAAGGGGATAAATCGTACAAAGACGGAGATTGATCCTACATATCCCCGGGAAAGTTATCCGTAGTCTGGCGACCGTTTTAGTCCGGCTCGCACACCGTTTGAGTCGGAAACTCGTTCCTGATGGAATGCAATCGAGTAGGACTTAACTATGTTGCCAAAGTCGCAATTTCCTTTTTTGAAAACATCGATCAGCTTCTGGGTGGCAACCCTGATGCCTCTTCTGATGAATTCATCGATGACTCAGGCTGCCACTGTTCCGGCGGGCACCACTCAAGCCATCGACGCCACGACACCCCTGCAAACCTGGCAGCTTCAAAGCAACGCTACGTTGAACGCCACCAATGCCACAACACTGCAGATGACCAGTGCTGCTGGTGGTGTGTTCAACTTGACTGGCTCAAACGTCAGCGCCGCAACGGGTTCAGGTATTTCCCTGACCAACGCCAGCGCCAACCTGGACAACTCGAGCGTCAACAGTGCCACCGGCATCGGCATCTCTGCGGTACGAAACGTCGCCAGCGTCGGTGGTTCGAATGTGACATTGCGCAATGGGTCTGTCGTTCGAGGTTTGCAAGGAGGTATCGCGGGCAACCGGTTCAGCGTCCTCAATCTGCGAAATTCCACTGTTGAAGGGACTGGCGCCACCAGTTTCGGGATTCGGATGCTGGAGGGTTCACTGTCGGCCACCGGAAGTACGATCACCGGCGGCCTCAATGGCGTGACGGTGGGCACCGACACGCAAGTATCGACTGTCATTCCAACCACCATCGTTCTGGACGCTACCCGTGTCGAAGGCAAGACAGGGTCGGCGTTAGTGGTCGGCATCAACGCGCCGAACTTTCCGACCGTGGCCAACATCGAAGTGCGTAATGGCTCGAGCCTGGTCTCAGGCAACAATACGTTGCTGGAAGTCAGGCGAGGCGCCTCGGCTGGTTTCCTTGTGGATAACAGCGCATTGACCGGTAATGTAACGGTGGCTTCCGGCAGTTCCGCCAACGTCACGCTGCAGAACAATGCATCGTTGACCGGGGACCTGCAAAACGTCACGACCGCCGTGTTAAATAATCAGGCACGTATGACCGGTAACGTGCTGGGTGCTTCAAGTGTCGCGCTTGATAATGGTTCGACACTGAGCGGTAACCTGGACAATGTCGCCAGCGTGTCCATCAACAACCAGAGCATCATGACCGGCAACGTCAACGCTGCGACGGGCAGTGCTTCTGGCTTGACACTGGATAACGGGGCGAGCCTGACGGGGCAAGTGAACAACGTCGCCAATTTCGCCATCAGTAATCAGGCGCTCTGGCAGATGACCGGCAGCCAGTCGGTGAACAACCTGACACTCAGCAATGGCGGCGGAGTCCGATTAGGCACTAATCAGGAATATTTTCAACTGAACGTGGCCAACCTGGCGGGCAACGGTACATTCAGGATGAGTACCGATTTCAACCAGGGCATCAGTGATTTGTTGAATATCACTGCAAGCGCTGCCGGCGATCATCAGTTGCTGGTTCGCAGTTCGGGTTTCGATCCGGTCAATGATGCTTCGATCAAGGTGGTGCAGAGCGTTGCTTCAAACGCGCAATACGGCCTCGTCAACAACCAGGTCGATGTCGGGGCGTTCACTTATAGACTGGTGAAGGACGGGAATGACTGGTACTTGCAGCCCGACAAGGAAGTCGTCAGCACACCGACCCGCTCGATATTGGCGATTACCGGCACGACGCCTGCGGTGACCTACGGCGAAATGGCTCTATTGAACAACCGGATGGGCGATCTACGTGTCAATGGCGGGCAAACCGGCGGATGGGTCCGGTCTTTCGGCAGTCGGTACAGCATCGGCAACAATGCCTACGGGAACGGCTATAGCCAGCGCCAGTACGGGTTGTCGATGGGGGTCGATACCCCGGTGGAGATCGCGGGCGAGCGCGTGTTGCTGGGTGTGTTTGCCGGTTACAGCAAATCCGATCTCGATCTGAGCCGTGGCAGCTCCGGTGAAATCGGCAGTACATCCCTCGGCGTTTATGGCACCTGGCTGGGTGATAGTGGCTATTACCTGGATACGGTGGCCAAGCTCAATCACTTCCGCAATGAAGCCAATGTGGCACTGAGCGATAACACCAAAACCAAAGGCAACTACAACAATCTGGGGGCCAGTGCATCGGTCGAGTTCGGCAAGCGCATCGACTTCAAGGACGGCTATTACGCAGAGGTGTTCACTCAATGGCAGGCAGCCTCCGTGCAAGGCAAGGACTTCAGTCTGGACAATGGCCTGAAGGTCGACGCCGACACCACACGTTCCATGCTCGGCAAGGCGGGTGTAACGCTGGGACGTGGCATGAAGCTGTCTGACGGCAGCGTCCTGCAACCTCATGTGCGTGTTGCTGGCGTTCATGAGTTCGTGAAGACCAATGAGGTGCGCGTCAATAACAATAAATTCAACAATGATTTGTCCGGCAGCCGGTTGGAGGTTGCCGCCGGAGCATCCTGGACCCTCAATGACCGCTGGCAGCTACACGCGGAACTGGATACCAGCAAGGGCGATGGCGTTACCAAGGACTTTGGCGTGAACATGGGGGCGCATTACAAGTTCTGACGCGAATGAAAAAGGGAAGCGCGGCAGACCGTGTGAAAACGCAGTCTGCCGCGGTTTAAAGCAAATGCCCCGACTTGTCGGGGCATTTGCTTTTCTGAAATCTGAAAAATAAAGGGCCTCTCAGCCCATCAACGCCATCAGCTTTTGTGCTCCCAGCACCTTGATCGCCCTTTTCAGGTTGTAGGCTTGTACCGCCAATGCCAATTCGGCTCGGGCGCCTTTCAGCTGTCTCAGCAAGAACCGGCCATTGCCAAATAGCCATTGCTTGAGATTGCCGAAAGGGTGTTCGACGATGGATCGCCGGCTAACCATCAATTGCGCTGACACTCGGCCTCGAGCCGTCGCGAGGAGCGAATACGCTGAAAATAACCGTACAGATAGAGTTTGAGCAGATCGGCAGGATCGTATGAAGGACGTCCGGTGGCCTTGGGTCTGGCTTTGTCGAAACCCAGTTGCTCAAAGTCCAGAAGCGAAACATAGGCTTCGATGACGCGAACCAGATGGTCATCGGGAATAAGTTCGTCCAGCGACACTGGAAACAGTGCGGTCTGGGCGTGGTTTTTACCTTGGATATAGCGCATAAGAAAAATGCCCGTATCTTGCGATACGGGCATTTTCTTTAACCGGCCAGCAGATTGCTAGGTTTTCACACGGTCTGCGCTGGCTTCCCTTTTTTTGACTGTGTGTCCCGTCCTGAATAAGGTTTACACAGCGGTTATCATTTCAAAACTTGAAGATCGCCATCGAGCTGAAATGTAGTTCCGTCGGCATTCTCTACGCTCACCTTGAACTTGGCTTTGACGTTAGCGCTGCCGACAGCCGGTTCGATTTCGATTTCGCCTGAAATGGCTTCACTTACCACGGTGTCGTCTTTAAAGCTGAGTGCCACATCGGGACTGCTTTTGATCGCATGTTTGCCCACCGGGTAGTCCTTGGGGAGGATGATGATAATTTCACGTGCCGGATAGCTTTTGGCTTTAGTATTCGAAGCGGGTCGATCGATGGCCGTAATCTGTACGGCATCAAGTTGTTGAACGCCGACTTTTACCTGGTCTATCAGTCGGGAAGTGGCAATGAAATCCTCGATGGGTGTACCAGTGTTGGCGAAAGCCTTCGCAGTAACATAGTTACCTGGGGCAAAGCTGATTTGTTTGATTACAGCGTTCATGAATAGGATCTCCGTTCACTAAAAGGAAGTATCCAAAGGCCGTCCGACCCTAACTCTGGATGCACCATGGAAGCGTTTTCCTGACGGGTTGTAAACTGTCAAACCYGACAGGTTACAGCTGTCAAAATCTGTGAATGGATGGCCTCAGCATGCAGGCACAAAACGCTGGTATCCAGGCTGAACAGAGCAGGGGGCGGTCGTCAGCTGAACAAACCGGCGGCAATGTTGATGGAAAACCCCAATATCGCCGTGTTGAACACAAACCCGATCAACGATTGCGCTAGCACGATCTTGCGCAATTCCCGCGTGGCGACGCCGACATCCGCGGTCTGCACCGCCACGCCGATGGTGAACGAGAAGTACAGGAAGTCCCAGTAATTGGGGGTTGTCAGCCCTTCGGCAAATCGCAGCGCAGGTTCCTTGCCTTCCCAGGTGTAATACAACCGGGCGTAATGCACGCTGAAGATCACCCCGATCAACAGCCACGAGCCGATCACGGTCATCCCGGTAAAGCCGTAGTGCAACAGCCGGTGATAGGTGTCCAGATCTTTGCTGCCTGCTAGTTGGAGGGTGATGGCGGCGAGGCTGGCCAGTGCAGCCATGCTCACGGTGAACAGCACCAGCCCGGCGTTTTCGTCCTCGACTTCGGCGATGCGTTTCACGTCGTCGGCTTTGGAACGCATGGTCAGCCAGATGATCAGGGCCAGATACGTCCAGACCCCGGCATTCCAGCCGATGAGGATTTTGCCGAGGATCGAGTCGGCCGGAGCCAGAATGCCTGCCGCGACGCCAAGGGTGGCGGCGGCGGACAGGCGAGGGTGGGTGCGGGCGAGGAAGGGCATGGAGACTCACTTTGATGGTGCGTTCCAGCACCATAGCGCACGCGACGTCGCTTTTGTAGGAGCTGCCGAAGGCTCGGGCCGCGTTCGGACGGTCTTTTGATCTTGATCTTTAAAAGCAAAGTCAAAAGATCGCAGCCTGCGGCAGCTCCTACAGGTGGAGTCAGTGGGGTTTGGCGGATTTGCGCACCCACTTCATCACCACCACAAAAAACACCGGTACAAACACCACCGCCAATGTCGCCGTGATCATCCCGCCGATCACCCCGGTGCCGATCGCCTGCTGGCTTGCGGAACTGGCCCCGGTAGCAATCGCCAACGGCACCACCCCAAGAATGAACGCCAGCGATGTCATCACAATCGGCCGCAACCGCAGGCGCGCCGCTTGCAGCGTGGCATCGATCAGGTCATGACCTTCGTCATACAGGCTTTTGGCGAACTCSAYGATCAGGATYGCGTTCTTCGCCGACAGGCCAATGATGGTGATCAGCCCGACCTTGAAGAACACGTCGTTGGGCATCCCGCGCAGGGTCACAGCCAGGACCGCGCCGAGCACACCCAGCGGCACCACCAGCAGCACCGAGGTCGGAATCGACCAACTCTCATACAGCGCCGCCAGGCACAGGAACACGATCAGCAGCGACAGACCGAGCAGCATCGGCGCCTGACTACCGGACAAGCGTTCCTGCAACGACAACCCGGTCCATTCCTGCCCCAACCCCGCCGGGCCTTGCGCCACCAGCCGTTCGATTTCCGCCATGGCTTCGCCAGTGCTGTAACCGGGCGCCGGTTCGCCGGAAATGCTAATGGCCGGGTAGCCGTTGTATCGAGTCAATTGCGCCGGGCCCTGGGTCCAGTTGGCCCGGACGAAGGCCGACAGTGGCACCATTTTTTCAGCGTTGTTGCGCACGTGAATCTTCAGCAGATCGGCGACCTGGCTGCGTTGATCGCCTTCAGCCTGGACCACCACTCGCTGCATTCGCCCTTGGTTGGGAAAGTCGTTGATGTAGGCTGATCCGACCGCCGTGGTCAGCACATTGCCAATGTCGGCAAAGGATATACCCAGGGCATTGGCCTGTTTGCGGTCGACTTCCAGCTGAACCTGTGGCGCTTCGGCCAGGGCGCTTTCGCGCACATTCATCAGGATCGGGCTCTTCTCGGCGGCCGCCAGCAACTGGCTACGCGCCTGCATCAGCGTGGCATGGCCGAGGCCGCCACGGTCCTGCAAGCGGAACTCGAAACCGCTGGAGGTGCCGAGACCGTCAACCGGCGGCGGCAGCACCGAGAAAGCCATGGCATCCTTGATCTGGCTCAGCGCGATGTTGGCGCGATCGGCGATGGAACTCGCCGAGTCGTCGCTGCCCCGATCCGACCAGTCCTTGAGCGTGGTGAACGCCAGCGCAGCGTTCTGCCCGCTACCGGAAAAACTGAAGCCGAGAATCACTGTGCTGTCGCCGACGCCCGGTTCGGTGGCGTTGTGTGCTTCGATCTGCTCCACCACATTTATTGTGCGATTCTTGCTCGCGCCCGGTGGCAGTTGGATGTCGGTGATGGTGTAGCCCTGGTCTTCCACCGGCAGGAACGAGGAGGGCAGACGACTGAAACACAGTCCCAGGCCGACTAGCAGCACGCCATAAATCAACAGGTAACGACCGGTGCGTTTCAACGCATAGGCGACCCAGCCCTGATAACGCTCGGTCAATTGTTCGAAGCGCCGGTTGAACCAGCCAAAGAATCCGGCTTTTTCGTGATGCTCGCCTTTGGCAATCGGCTTCAACAGCGTCGCACACAACGCCGGGGTCAACGTCAGGGCGAGGAATGCCGAGAACAGGATCGACGTGGCCATCGACAGCGAGAACTGTTGGTAAATCACCCCGACCGAGCCCTGCATGAACGCCATCGGAATGAATACCGCCACCAGCACCAGGGTGATGCCGATGATCGCGCCGGTGATCTGCTTCATCGCCTTGCGCGTCGCTTCCTTGGGCGACAGGCCTTCGGTGGCCATGATTCGTTCGACGTTCTCCACCACCACAATCGCGTCGTCCACCAGGATGCCGATGGCCAGCACCATGCCGAACATGGTCAGCACGTTGATCGAGAAGCCCAGCGCGAGCATGGTCGCAAACGTGCCCATCAACGCCACCGGCACCACCAGCGTCGGGATCAGCGTGTAGCGGATGTTCTGCAGGAACAGGAACATCACCGCAAACACCAGCACCATCGCCTCGCCGAGGGTGTAAACCACTTTGGTGATCGAGACTTTGACGAAGGGCGAGGTGTCGTACGGGATCTTGTATTCGACACCGGCCGGGAAATAGCGCGCCAATTCATCCATCTTCGCCCGCACCAGCGTTGCGGTGCTCAGGGCATTGGCCCCCGGTGACAGTTGCACACTGACGGCGGTGGACGGTTTGCCGTTCAGGCGTGTGGAGAACTGATATTCCTGGCTGCCGATCTCGACCCGCGCTACATCACGGATGCGCACGTTGGAGCCGTCAGGATTGGCCTTGAGCACGATGTCGGCGAATTCTTCAGGTGTCGACAACTGGCCTTTGACCAGAACGGTCGCGGTGATTTCCTGAGTGGTACGGGTCGGCAAGTCGCCGATGCTGCCCGCGGAAACCTGAGCGTTCTGCGCGACGATAGCGGCGTTGACGTCAGCCGGAGTCAGGTTGAAGCCGATCAGCTTCTGCGGGTCGATCCAGATCCGCATCGCCCGCTCGGCGCCGTACAACTGGGCCTTGCCGACGCCGTCCAGACGCTTGATCTCGTTCATCACGTTGCGCGCCAGGTAATCGCTGAGCGCCACGTCATCGAGCTTGCCGTCGCTGGAGGTGAGGGTGATCAGCAACAGGAAACCGGCGGAGACTTTCTCCACCTGCAAACCTTGCTGGGTGACCGCCTGAGGCAGGCGCGACTCAACCGCTTTGAGGCGGTTTTGCACATCGACCTGGGCCATTTCCGGATTGGTGCCCGGCTGGAACGTCGCGGTGATGGTGGCGCTGCCGAGGCTGCTCTGGGATTCGAAGTACAGCAGATGGTCGGCGCCGTTGAGTTCTCCCTCGATCAGGCTGACCACGCTTTCGTCCACGGTCTGCGCCGAAGCGCCGGGGTAGGTGGCGTAGATTTCGACTTTCGGCGGCGCAACGTTCGGGTATTGCGCCACGGGTAACTGCCCAATGGCCAACGCACCGGCCAGCAGGATGAACAGGGCAACCACCCAGGCGAACACCGGGCGATCGATAAAGAACTGCGGCATAAAAAGCGTCCTGCTTACTGGCCAGAAACCTGGGCAAGTGGAAGAGGGGTGTTGTCGATCTGGACTTTCTCACCGGGGCGCGCGTGTTGCAGGCCTTCAGTGACGATGCGGTCACCGGGCTTGAGGCCGCGGGTGACGATCCAGCGATCGTTCTGCACCGGGCCCAGCTCTACCGGTTGCTGGCCGACCCGCTGTTCGGCGTCGAGCAATAGCACTTGGGCGACACCGGCGCTGTCACGCTGAATGGCCCGTTGCGGCACGCTGATGCCTTGCTGATTGAACGCTTGCTCCAGACGTACGCGAACGAAGCTGCCCGGCAGCAAGTCGAGGTCCGGGTTGGGGAACTCGCTGCGCAGAATGATCTGACCGGTGCCCGGGTCGACGGTGATGTCGGTGAACAACAACTTGCCGGGCAACGGATAAAGGCTGCCGTCGTCCTGGATCAGCGTGGCTTTGGCCTGGCCTTGGCCCACTTCCTTTAACTGGCCAGAGCGGAAGGCCCGGCGCAGATCGTTGAGTTCACGGGTCGATTGGGTCAGGTCGGCGTGGATCGGGYTCAACTGCTGAATCAGCGCCAGCGGCGTGGTTTCGTTCTGCCCCACCAGCGCGCCTTCAGTCACCAGCGCGCGGCCGATGCGCCCGGAAATCGGCGCGGTGACGGTGGCATAACCGAGGTTCAATTTCGCCCGCTCCACCGCGGCTTTGTTGGCGGCGACATCGGCGGCGGTCTGCCGGGCATTGGCTCGGGCATTGTCGTAATCCTGAGCGCTGATGGCGTTGCCTTCGATCAATTGGGCGTAACGCTGCTCCTGCAATCTGGCCTGGAACGCGTTGGCTTCGGCCTTGCGCAGCGCGGCTTCGGCGCTGTCCAGGTCGGCCTTGAAGGGGGCCGGGTCGATACGGAACAGAACGTCGCCTTTATTCACGTCGCTGCCTTCGCGGAAGACCCGCTGTAACACCACGCCGGCAACCCGGGCACGCACTTCGGCAATCCGTGGCGCGGCAATCCGCCCGCTCAAGTCGCTGCTGATTGACAGAGGACGAGCTTCGACGGTTTCGATGCGCACCGTGGCCAGCGGTGCCGATTCTTCGGCGGTCGAAGACTGGTCACAAGCGCTCAGCGTCAACGCCAGGGCAATCAGGCTGAGCGTGGCAAGCAGGTTCTTTGACATGGAAATACCCCAATAATGACTACCCGCATCCTACGGGGAGTCGATGAGGGTAGCGGTGAAGCTTTGTTGGTGCTGTGTGAAATTGTGTAAGGGTTTTGCTCGCGTATGCGTGAGGGCGTATATCCTTCGCAGCTTGAAACTTTTTGCGACGGTCAGGCCGCCTTCGCGGGCAAGCCTCGCTCCTACAGTAGGAGCGAGGCTTGCCCGCGAAGAGGCCCTGAAGCTCGCCACAGCACTTTCTGGAAACACCCATGCCCAACATCCTCCTGGTCGAAGACGACACCGCGCTCTCGGAACTGATTGCCAGCTACCTGGAACGCAACGGTTATTCCGTCAGCGTGATCAGCCGCGGCGATCATGTACGCGAACGCGCGCGGGTCAGTCCGCCGGACCTGGTGATTCTCGATCTGATGCTGCCGGGGCTCGACGGCTTGCAGGTCTGCCGCTTGCTGCGGGCCGATTCGGCGACGTTGCCGATCCTGATGCTCACCGCCCGTGACGACAGCCACGATCAGGTGCTGGGCCTGGAAATGGGCGCAGACGACTACGTCACCAAACCTTGCGAGCCCCGTGTGTTACTGGCTCGCGTACGCACGCTGTTGCGTCGCAGCAGCCTCAGCGAACCACAGACCGCTAATGACCGCATTCTCATGGGCAACCTGTGCATCGACCTGTCCGAGCGCACTGTGACCTGGCGTGGGCAACTGGTCGAGCTGTCCAGCGGCGAATACAACTTGCTGGTGGTGCTGGCCCGGCATGCCGGCGAGGTGCTGAGCCGTGACCAGATTCTGCAACGCCTGCGCGGTATCGAATTCAACGGTACCGACCGCTCGGTGGACGTGGCCATCTCCAAACTGCGACGCAAGTTCGACGACCACGCCGGCGAGGCGCGCAAGATCAAGACCGTGTGGGGCAAGGGCTACCTGTTCAGCCGCTCCGAGTGGGAATGCTGAACCATGTTCAGAATCCTGTTTCGTCTGTACCTGGTGACCATCGTTTCGTTCAGCGCGGCGATCTACCTGGTGCCGGACCTGGTGATCAAGGTCTTCCATGAGCGTTTTGTGACCTACAACCTCGATTACTCCCGAGGTTTGCAAACGCTGATCGTCAAACAGTTTCGTACGGTGCCTGTCGAGCAGTGGCCGGCGCTGGCGGCGGAGATGGACAAGGAGTTCCAGCCGCTGCACATCATTTTGACCCGCAACGACGATACCGAATTTACCCTGGATGAGCGCGAACGCTTGCAGCGCGGGGAGAACGTGGTACGCATCGGCGACTGGGGCTGGCGCACCCTGGCGGTGACACCGTTGAACGAGCAGATGGTGGTGGAGATGGTCGTGCCACCGGACCCCACGGATGTCAGTTGGTTGTACTGGAGCATCAACGTGCTGATCGGTGCGACGATGCTGGCCTGCCTGTTGTTGTGGCTGCACCCGCACTGGCGCGACCTGGAACGTCTGAAAAGCACCGCCGAACGCTTCGGCAAGGGCCACCTGAGCGAGCGCACGCAGATTTCCCCCAGCTCCAACATCGGCAGCCTGGCCAACGTGTTCGACACCATGGCCGGCGACATCGAAAACCTGCTCAACCAGCAGCGCGACTTGCTCAACGCCGTGTCCCACGAATTGCGCACGCCGTTGACGCGGCTGGATTTCGGCCTGGCCCTGGCGCTGTCCGACGACTTGCCGTCCACCAGCCGGGAACGCCTGCAAGGCCTGGTCGCGCACATTCGCGAACTGGATGAGCTGGTGCTGGAGCTGCTGTCCTACAGCCGATTGCAAAACCCGGCTCGGCTGCCGGATCAGGTCGAGGTGTCGCTGGATGAATTCATCGACAGTATTTTGGGCAGCGTCGATGAAGAGCTTGAGTCACCGGAAATCGTCATTGATGTGCTGCTGCACGGTCAGCTCGAACGCTTCTCGCTGGATCCGAGATTGACCGCTCGGGCGATCCAGAACCTGCTGCGCAACGCCATGCGCTATTGCGAGAAACGGATTCAGATTGGTGTGCAGGTGTGCGCCAAAGGCTGTGAGATCTGGGTGGATGACGATGGCATTGGCATTCCCGATGAAGAGCGGGAGCGGATCTTTGAGCCGTTCTATCGGCTGGATCGCAGTCGGGATCGCGCCACAGGCGGGTTTGGCCTGGGGCTGGCAATCAGCCGCCGAGCACTGGAAGCGCAGGGCGGCACGCTGACCGCGCAGGCATCACCATTGGGCGGCGCACGGTTCCGTTTGTGGCTGCCCACCTCGGCCTGACGCATTCGTTGTAGCAGCTGCCGAGCCTGCGAGGCTGCGTTCGAGTGCGCAGCACTCGTAGAACCAGCCTAATTGGTACGGCAGAAAGACTGCCGAAGCTCCAGCTGACAGACGGTAGCGATAATCAGTCCCTACCTGTCAGATATGACAGTAGCCAAGCCTCCGGCCTTAGCGCTCTCATATAAATGAAGCCTCTCTGCACCTGGAGCGGTGTCACTGACAGGAAGCGCTGCGATGACCGACATTCACCTGCTGACCCTTTACGCCCCACGAATTCCAGGCTGGAAAGATACCGTACCTGCCCCGATCAATGCTCATGGAGGGATTCCGCTGGCGCTGACCTACCTTTACCCTGAAGGGGTGAAAGTCTTTGTTGACGGCTATCTGGAGCAGGAAGTCGGTGACAACATCGACCTCTATCTCAACGGCGTTGTAGTGTCGGTCGCTATCGTCGAGTCACTGACCGACAAACGCTTCATTCTGTATTTGCCGGTAAAAGCGCTGTTCGACGGGCTCAATGAAATCTACTACAGCATCCGGCGCGGCTCGGAAAACATTGACTCGTCGACGACGTTGCGAGCCTGGTTTCACAAGCGACGGCCAGGTCTTAAAGATCTCGAAGGTAATCACGAGTCGCACTCTGAACTGGGGATCAATGTATTGCCGCCACAGGTGGTGGACGACGGTGTATACCCTGAGCAAGCCCGGCAAGGTGTGATCTGCACGGCCTTCTATCCCCTGACCCGAGCGTTCGACAAGATCCGCGTAAGATGCGGCGGCGAGTCGATTGAGCATGAGGTTTCAGAGGATGAGGCGAAGTCCGGCGAGCCCGTGGAGATCTTGATCGACGAAGCAGTGTTCAAAAAGATTGGTGACCCACCCAAGTGTGTCGTGACCTATAC
>NZ_JBFTML010000090.1:0-11726 GCF_056396925.1 Pseudomonas sp. 05N433
GGGTATCCTTGCCTGCCCAGAGGTGACTAGACTCTGATCATCAGAAATGGAGGTCAGCATGAATGAACCCATCAGTCCGGGGCCGCGCAATGGCATTTTGTCCTTGACCATCAAGGACAGGTCCGTGCTCTACGCAGCCTATATGCCCTTCATCAAGAACGGTGGCCTGTTTATCCCGACCAACAAGAGCTACAAGTTGGGCGATGAGGTCTTCATGCTGCTGCACCTGATGGACGAACCGGAAAAGATCCCGGTCGCCGGCAGGGTCACCTGGATTACCCCCAAAGGTGCCCAGGGCAACCGCGCCGCTGGAGTCGGCGTGCAATTCAACGAAGGCGATAACACCGCGCGCAGTCGAATCGAAACCCATCTGGCCGGAGCCCTGAAGTCCGACCGTCCCACTCATACGATGTAAGTTGCAGCCCTTTTATGCTTGTAGATTCCCATTGCCACCTTGATCGCCTCGACCTCACCGCCCACGACGGCTCCCTGGATGCCGCGCTCGACGCGGCTCGTCAGAGGGGAGTAGGGCACTTTCTGTGCATTGGTGTCAGCGTTGAGAACGCCGCCGATGTCAAAGCCCTGGCCGAACGCTACGACGACGTCGATTGTTCGGTCGGCGTGCATCCGCTGGATGTGCAGCCGGGTGCCGCTCCGGCGCTGGATTGGCTGTTGCGCGAACTCAATCATCCGCGGGTGGTGGCGATCGGGGAAACCGGCCTGGATTACCACTACGAACCGGAAGCGGCAGAGTTGCAGCAGGAGTCGTTCCGCCTGCATCTGCAAGCGGCGCAACAGACCGGCAAGCCGGTAATCATTCATACCCGGGGCGCCCGGGCCGACACCCTCGAACTGCTGCGTGAGGCGGCGCTGCCTCAAGCAGGCGTTCTGCATTGCTTCACCGAAGACTGGGAGATGGCCAAGGCCGCGCTGGATATGGGGTATTACATTTCCTTGTCCGGTATTGTCACTTTTCGCAATGCCGATGCCTTGCGCGATGTGGCCAGCAAAGTGCCGGCCGACCGCTTGCTGGTGGAAACCGACTCGCCGTACCTGGCGCCGATCCCGTATCGCGGCAAACCGAACCTGCCGCAGTACGTGCGTGAGGTAGCGGAATTTCTGGCAATGTTGCGAGGCGAGCCCTACGAGCGATTTGCCGAGCAGACTACCGAGAATTTCAAGCGGTTATTTCCGTTGGCGCACGTCAGGGCATCGGCGTAACGTTGGAAAAAGTCGCAACCTGTGGCGGGCCTTGCTCCCAAATTGCAGGCAAAAAAAACCCGGGTTCTGGGGGGTGAATCCGGGTTAAGACCATTAGGAGTAAAACAAAGGCACGCAATCCTTTGGTACCTTCATCGGCGCGACACTTGGGGGAGATGCCTCGCCGACAGTTGAAGTATTGATCAGTATCGCGCCGAGTCCAGTTTGGTTGGTCGGGTTTTTAAACAAATTTGGAATACGTGCGCTTCGGTTGAGTTCTCATCAACCGGCGAGGTCGCGTGAATTCATCAAGAAACACATATATGGTCGGATGATCCGTGCATTTTTGCGCAAGTTAGGCATAATACGCGGCTTCGAATTTTGACCCCTACAGACCTTTTCTTATGCATAAAGAACCTCGTAAGGTCCGTGAGTTTCGTCGCCGCGAGCAAGAAATTCTCGATACCGCGCTCAAGCTGTTCCTCGAACAAGGTGAAGACAGTGTCACCGTCGAGATGATTGCTGATGCCGTAGGTATCGGCAAAGGCACGATCTACAAGCACTTCAAATCCAAGGCAGAGATCTACCTGCGCCTGATGCTCGACTACGAGCGTGATTTGAACGAGCTGTTGCATTCCGCCGATGTCGATAAGGACAAGGAAGCCCTGTCCCGGGCCTACTTCGAATTCCGCATGCGCGATCCGCAACGCTATCGGTTGTTCGATCGCCTGGAAGAAAAGGTGGTCAAGGGCAACCAGGTACCGGAGATGGTCGAGGAACTGCACAAGATCCGCGCCTCGAACTTCGAACGCCTGACCCTGCTGATCAAGGGCCGGATCAGCGAAGGCAAGCTCGAAGACGTGCCGCCTTACTTCCATTACTGCGCAGCCTGGGCGCTGGTGCATGGCGCCGTGGCGCTGTATCACTCGCCGTTCTGGAGCAATGTGCTGGAAGATCAGGAAGGTTTCTTCCAGTTCCTGATGGACATCGGCGTGCGCATGGGCAACAAGCGCAAGCGCGATACCGACACTCCGAGCAGCTGAGCCATTCAGTTGTCTAATTGCGCCATGAGCCATGATTTAGCTACGTGGCGCAGTACCGCAGGAATATACTCAGGCATAGGGCTTGCTAAAACTTGATTTGTGAGTCAAGTTTTGCGCGTTCGAATCTTCTTTCGCCGGAGTGATCCATGATCGTTGACCGTCAAGGCAGGCGTTTTCGCAATTTGCGGATCAGTCTGACCTCCGCCTGCAACTACGCCTGTACCTACTGCGTGCCCAACGGCAAACGGCTGGTGGCTGCGCAGGATGAGTTGTCGGCCGAGGCGATGGCACGCGGCGTGGCCTATCTGATCGAAGCAGCCGGCATCGAGCGCCTGCGCATTACCGGTGGCGAGCCACTGGTCAGCCCCAAGCTCGAAGCCTTCATGACCGCCGTCGGGCAGATGGGGCTGGCGGACATCAGCCTGACCACCAATGGCCAGCTGTTGGCGAAGAAGCTGCCGCTGCTGGTGGATGCCGGCATTCGACGCATCAACGTTTCCCTCGATACCCTGGACGCCGGGGCTTTCCGCAGCATTGCCCGCGGCGGCGATCTGGCGACCGTGCTCGACGGCATGGCCCAGGCCGCGGCAGCCGGCATGAAGATCAAGGTCAATATGGTGCCGCTGCGTGGGCAAAACCTCGATCAGGTGATGCCATTGCTCGATTACTGCCTGGAACGCGGCTACGAGCTGCGCTTCATCGAGTTGATGCGCATGGGTCACTTGGCCAGTGATTCCAACGCCTTCCTGCAACAGTTCGTCAGCCTTCAGCAATTGCTGAGCCTGATCGGCGAACACTACGAATACCTGCAGGCCGACGCGCCGGTCGATGCCACGGCGGTGCGCTACGAGATTCCGGGACAGGGCCACTTCGGCGTGATCGCCAACGAAAGCGTGCCGTTCTGCCGCACCTGCTCGCGTCTGCGCTTGTCGTCCACTGGCTGGCTGCATGGCTGCCTGTCGTCGAGCAATCGCCACTATGTCGGCGATCTGCTGGACAAACCCCGTCATCAGGCATTGCCGGCCTTGCAGCGACTGCTGGTGAAGGCTCTGGGGGACAAGCAGGAAGTGGCGTTCTCCGGTGGCGCGACCATCATGAAAATCATCGGCGGCTGACCGGGTCTTGCGGTGAAGGGCGCTTGCTGTGGCGAGGGAGCTTGCTCCCGCTGGGGCGCGAAGCGGCCCTAAAATTACCAAACGCTCCGCATTCCCTGGAACTTACGACTGCTGCGCAGCCGAACGGGAGCAAGCTCCCTCGCCACAGGTCTGTTCAGACTGAAAATGCACATGACCTGAGCTGGCGCGGAAGCTGCATCCCTCGGCCATTCGCCGGTTTTCCGTCACCGGCTTCTGGAGGGAAGGATGCGTAGCCTGGTTTTGCTGCTGGCCGTTTTGGCACTTGGCGGCTGCATGAATGTCAGCGATATGGCCGAAGGAACTCGCTACCACATGAGCGACGTGGGGCTGCTGGACCATAGCGACAGCCGTCGCGTGAATAACATCCGCATTCAGCCGGACTCCTTCATCTACATCGCCCAGGGCGCCTTCGCGCCACCGGGCATTGCTTCTCCGCGACCTAACGTGGTGGCCGAAGAAGCCTTCAACGGCTTTATCGAATATTTCCCGATGGTCCGCCGCGCCCGCGCGCCGGAAGGCCTCGACGCCGCCATGGGAGAAGCCCGTGCCTCCGGTGCTCACTACCTGCTCTATACACGTTTTGCCAAGGCCGACGACCGCATCGGCAACGCGGACGATTTGATCGACCAGGAGCGCTCGGATCGCCTCGGGATCGACAGTGGCGTCATTCAGATCATGTTGATCGAGACCAGCACCCAGTATTTGATCGATACTGCACGTATCAAGAGTCGTGGCGGTTTACTGACGTTCTACGATAACAGGCCAGAAGATCTTCTGGGCCCGCCGCTGGAGCAATACGCTCGTAGCCTGTTGGGGCTCAGCGATCAGTAATTAAAAGGAGAACGCCATGAGTGGCCCGCAAAAAGCCAATGACCTGTTGGGACAAATCCCCAAAACCAAAGGTTTGCCACCGGTCCACTTGTGGAACCCCGACTTCTGCGGCGACATCGACATGCGCATCTCTCGCGACGGCACCTGGTATTACCTGGGCACGCCGATCGGGCGCAAGCCGATGGTCAAGCTGTTCTCCACCATCATTCGCCGCGACGGCGATGATTACTTTCTGATTACTCCAGTCGAAAAGGTCGGCATCAAGGTCGACGACGCACCGTTCGTGGCGATAGCCGTGGAAGTCGAAGGCGAGGGTGAGGCTCAGGTCTTGCGCTTTACCACCAACGTCGATGAAACCACCGACGCCGGTGTCGAGCACCCCATGCGCGTGGTGATCGACTCGGTGACTCAGGAGCCCGCGCCGTACGTGCATGTGCGCAGCAACCTTGAAGCGCTGATTCACCGCAATGTGTTCTATCAATTGGTAGAGCTGGCGGTGAGCCGTGAGATTGACGGGCAGAGCTGGCTCGGTGTCTGGAGCGGTGGCGAGTTTTTCCCGATCGGACTTGAGCCGTAAGCGCTGAACCCGAGAAACGAAACGGCCCGTTATTGCAGCGGGCCGTTTTTTATGGGCTTACAAACCCTTGCTCTTGAGCCGGGCGGCGTGTTCAAGGTAGAGCATCACCGGGCTCACGTTCCAACTGTTGATCCCGGCCATCTGGTTGACTGCATCAAAGTGGTCCATGGGGTAATCCGAGCGGATCACTTTGCCCAAATGAGAGCTGTAGCGGCCGACCAGCCCATCATTGGCGTGCTTCTCTTTATAAAATAACTGCGACAGCACTTTACAGTTCAAATGGGTCGGGTCGAGGAGTTGCAGGCTTTGAAAGTTCTGCACGATCCCGCTCCAGGAGTAGTAATACACGCCGTTCTCAACTTCGTTGCCTTCCCCGCCCCAAACCTTTGGCAGCCCTTGCGGGTACTTGCGATTGAAGGCGGCCAGGCCTGCGCTGGTCAGCGATTCGAACGCCGCTTGAGGGTCGATGGGGTTTTCCGGATGGCCACTGATCAACGAAATGAAGGTGCCGACTGCGCCTAACAGGGCTAATACCAAGGCTTCGGGTAATTCTCCGGGTGTCAGTGCCTTGTGCAGTTGGTCGGCAATCTCGGAGCCGTGGTTAGGGCAACTGACCGAGGTGACCGACGCAACCTTTTCCGGGTACAGGGCTGCGACGTAGCGTGCGGCCAGCGGACCTTGGCTATGGCCGATCAGATTGACCTTGGCGGCGCCCGTTTCCCGCAAAATACGGTCGACGTGTTCGAGCAGTTTTTCACCGCGTTCCTCATTGCCGTTGACGGTTGGAATATTCACGGCAAACACCTGGGCACCAGCACGTTCCAGGGCTTCCTCGATTTCGAAGAAGTACGGATAACCGGCGATTCTGTCGAAGCCGAAAAGACCGTGAACCAACACAATGGGGTATTTCGTAGACGCATCCATGTCCATGTTCATACCTGACGATAGCGGATTTTAGTGAAGCAGCCTGATCTGTTGCGGGCTAACCGTAGTTTACAAAGTGGGTGGGTTCAAAGCGCCGGGGGAGTAATCGGACGAACAGTCATGCCTGTGTTGGCAAGAACTCCAGAAAAATCCAATTGACACCCAATCATATGATGATTAGCGTGGGCATCCATTGCGAACGGCTTTCGTGTCGTTTCATTTTTATTTTCACCGGGCGGTGAGGTACCCATGTCCAGCAGTTTTCACGCGTCGACGGTTGATTGGCTGGGGTGCTGGATTGCCGCTGGCCAGGTGAAGCCCGGTCAGACCATCAAGGTTGAAGCCGACTTGGGCGAGCAGCTTGGGGTCAGCCGTACGGTCATCCGCGAAGCGATCAAAACCCTGGTCGCCAAAGGCATGCTCGAAGTCGGGCCGAAGGTCGGCACGCGGGTGTTGCCGGTACGGCGCTGGAACCTCTTCGATCCACAAGTCGTCGGCTGGCTGTCGCGCAGCGGTTTGCCGGAAAACTTCGTCGACGACTTGCTTGACCTGCGTCGTACCATCGAACCGATGGCGGTGCGTTGGGCCTGCGAGCGCGCGACGGTGGAACAAGTGCAAGCCGTGCTTCAGGCCTACAACGCGCTGGAACGAGCCGTAGACAGCGGCATCGATTACAACCGCGCCGACCAGTTCTTCCATGAGTGCATCCTCGCCGCCAGCCACAATCAATTCATCGAACAAATGGTCCCGGCCCTCGGCGCGCTGCTGGCGGTGTCGTTCGAAGTGTCTGCCGCCGACCCGGACGAACTGCGCCGCACCTTGCCGATTCACAAAGACATGGCCGACGCCATCGCCGCCCGGGATGCTGCGCGGGGTGTGTGGGCCTGCATGACCCTGATCGATAACGCCGACCTGGCGATCAAACGGTTTTACCCCCAAGTCATGGCTGACAAGAAGGCAAGCTGACCAGGCTCGCTCCCACATAAAAGCATAAAAAGGAGGTTTCATGACGTGGACTGCGGTTACCGAACACCGTGCGCGACTCGGTGAAGGTCCGTTCTGGGATGCACCGACCCAGGCGCTGTACTGGGTCGATATCGCCGGCCAACAGGCGCTGCGATTGATCGGCGCCAATGTGGAAATCTGGCAGATGCCGGAACACGTGTCCGCATTCATCCCCTGCGAAAGTGGCGATGCCCTGGTGACATTGAGCAGTGGGGTTTATCGGCTGGACCTGAACTCTCCCGGCCTGGAGCCTCGGCTGACCTTGCTCTGTGTGGCCGATCCGCAACCCGGCAATCGCGCCAACGAAGCCCGCTGCGATGCCTTGGGCCGGCTCTGGCTGGGCACCATGCAAAACAACATCGGCGAGCAGGGCGAAGATTTGCCGATCGTGCGCCGCTCCGGTGGCCTGTTTCGCATCGACCGCGATGCTCGGGTCACGCCGCTGCTTCGAGGGCTCGGCATCCCCAACACATTGCTATGGAGCGACGACGGCACAACCCTGTATTTCGCCGACAGCCTCGACGGTACGTTGTACCAACATTTCATCCATACCGACGGCAACCTCGACACCGCCTGCGTCTGGTTTGGCCCCCACGAACGGGGTGGCCCCGACGGCTCGGCGATGGATGCCGAGGGCTATATCTGGAACGCCCGCTGGGACGGCAGTTGCTTGCTCAGGCTGAGCCCGGACGGTCATGTCGATCGGGTGATCGAACTGCCTGTCAGTCGCCCCACCAGTTGCGTGTTTGGTGGCGAAGACTTCAAAACCTTGTACATCACCAGTGCGGCGAGCCCGCTCAACCATCCATTGGATGGTGCGGTGTTGTCGGTTCGAGTCGATGTGCCCGGAAAGCCCTGTCAGAGATTTGCAGGATAAATCCCAAAATATGGGATGCAAAATTATATATTGAGATTTGTTGGTGGCCGGGTTTATAGTCGGCCCCATCAGTTACACGCACTCACACTTAAAAAAACAAAACAGGTGAAGTGATGCAGCGATATTCCACCGTCCTCCCTTGGGGTGACAGTGCTTCAGGCCGCCCCGGCGCCCGGGCGTTTGCACGCCTGCCTGCCTATTCCAAAAAGCCTTTTGACCGGACATCGACAGATGTCCGGTTTTCGTCGTGCCCTCGAACAGGAGTGTTGATCCATGGCTGAACCCCTTTCCTTGCCACCGGTGCCCGAACCGCCGAAGGGTGAGCGCCTGAAAAACAAGGTCGTGCTGTTGACCGGCGCCGCTCAGGGGATCGGCGAAGCGATTGTCGCGACCTTTGCGTCCCAGCAAGCCAAGCTGGTCATCAGCGATATCCAGGCCGAGAAAGTCGAAAAAGTCGCGGCGCATTGGCGTGAACAAGGCGCGGATGTCGTGGCGATCAAGGCCGACGTATCGCGCCAGCAAGACCTGCACGCCATGGCCAAGTTGGCCATTGAGCTTCACGGTCGCATCGACGTGCTGGTCAACTGCGCCGGGGTCAACGTGTTCCGTGATCCGCTGCAAATGACCGAGGACGACTGGCATCGTTGCTTCGCCATCGACCTGGACGGCGCCTGGTATGGCTGCAAAGCCGTGCTGCCGCAGATGATCGAGCAGGGCATCGGCAGCATCATCAACATCGCCTCGACCCATTCCACTCACATCATTCCCGGCTGCTTCCCGTACCCGGTGGCCAAGCATGGCTTGCTCGGGCTGACCCGCGCCTTGGGCATCGAATACGCACCCAAGGGCATTCGCGTCAACGCCATCGCACCGGGCTATATCGAAACCCAACTGAACGTCGACTACTGGAACGGCTTTGCCGACCCTCATGCCGAACGTCAACGGGCCTTCGACTTGCATCCACCGCGCCGCATCGGTCAGCCAATCGAAGTGGCGATGACTGCCGTGTTCCTGGCCAGCGATGAGGCGCCATTCATCAACGCTTCGTGCATCACCATCGATGGTGGTCGTTCGGTCATGTACCACGACTGAATAACTTGGGTTTCAGGCGAAAAACTACGCCTGAAATACAATCATCATACGATATGACTATTGGCTACATGCTTCGACCGCTGTATTGGCTTTCAACTAACGCTCAAAAAAAATAACAAGGAGTCAGCTTATGAAACGTCGTCGTGGGATCCGTTCCCTGTGCTGTGCCGCTTTGGCGGTCACCGCGGTCAGCCTGAGCAGTACGTTGCTGGCGGCCGAGGAAGTGAAGATCGGTTTTCTGGTCAAGCAGGCCGAAGAGCCCTGGTTCCAGACCGAGTGGGCCTTCGCTGAAAAGGCCGCCAAGGACAAGGGCTTCACCGTCATCAAGATCGCTGTGCCTGATGGCGAGAAAACCCTTTCGGCCATCGACAGCCTGGCGGCGAACGGCGCCAAGGGCTTCGTGATCTGCCCGCCGGACGTCTCCCTCGGCCCGGCGATCATGGCCAAGGCCAAGCTCAACGGTTTGAAAGTGATCGCTGTCGATGACCGTTTCGTCGATGCCGGCGGCAAGTTCATGGAGGACGTGCCATACCTCGGCATGGCAGCTTTCGAAGTTGGCCAGAAGCAGGGTGCCGCCATGGCCGCCGAAGCGAAAAAGCGCGGCTGGGACTGGAAACAAACCTATGCGGTGATCAACACCTTCAACGAACTCGATACCGGCAAGAAACGCACCGACGGTTCGGTTAAAGCCCTGGAAGACGCCGGGATGCCGAAAGACCACATTCTGTTCTCGGCCCTGAAAACCCTCGACGTACCTGGCAGCATGGACGCCACCAACTCGGCGCTGGTGAAGCTCCCGAGCGGGGCGAAAAACCTGATCATCGGCGGGATGAACGACAACACCGTGCTGGGCGGCGTGCGCGCCACCGAAAGCGCCGGTTTTGCCGCCGCCAACGTAATCGGTATCGGCATCAACGGCACCGATGCCATCGGCGAACTGAAGAAAGCCAACAGCGGCTTCTTCGGCTCGATGCTGCCGAGCCCGCACATCGAGGGCTACAACACCGCCAGCATGATGCACGAGTGGGTCACCACCGGCAAAGAACCGCCGAAATACACCGCCATGGACGACGTGACGCTGATCACGCGCGACAACTTCAAGCAGGAACTGGAAAAGATCGGCCTGTGGAATTGAGGGTCGGTTGATTTCATTGGCGGCCCCGGTGACGGGGCCGCCTGATCGGTGTGATGAGGTGGGTTATGCACGCACACGTACAAACAGATGAACAGCGCATTGGCGGCAGCCTGCGCTTCAACGGGATCGGCAAAACCTTTCCCGGGGTGAAGGCGCTGGACGGCATCAGCTTCGTCGCGCATCCGGGGCAGGTTCATGCCTTGATGGGCGAGAACGGCGCCGGTAAATCCACACTGCTGAAGATCCTCGGCGGTGCTTACACGCCGAGCAGCGGCGACCTGCGGATCGGCGAGCAGACGAGGGTCTTCAAATCCACTGCCGACAGCATTGGCAGCGGGGTCGCGGTGATCCATCAGGAGCTGCACCTGGTGCCGGAAATGACCGTGGCCGAGAACCTGTTTCTTGGGCATCTGCCGGCAAGTTTCGGCCTGATCAATCGCAGCGTTTTGCGGCAACAGGCACTGGCCTGCCTCAAAGGCCTGGCCGATGAAATCGATCCACAAGAGAAAGTCGGGCGCTTGTCCCTCGGTCAGCGGCAACTGGTGGAAATCGCCAAGGCGCTGTCCCGTGGCGCGCATGTGATTGCGTTCGACGAACCCACCAGCAGCCTGTCGGCGCGGGAGATCGATCGCTTGATGGCGATCATCGGTCGTCTGCGCGACGAAGGCAAAGTGGTGCTCTACGTCTCCCATCGCATGGAAGAGGTCTTCCGCATCTGCAACGCGGTAACGGTGTTCAAGGACGGTCGCTTCGTGCGCACCTTCGAGGACATGAGCGCGCTGACCCATGACCAGTTGGTGACGTGCATGGTCGGCCGCGACATTCAGGACATCTACGATTACCGCAGCCGCCCGCGTGGCGCAGTGGCGCTCAAGGTTGACGGTTTACTGGGGCCGGGTTTGCGTGAACCGGTGAGTTTCGAGGTGCACAAGGGCGAGATTCTGGGTCTGTTCGGCTTGGTTGGCGCGGGCCGCACCGAGCTGTTTCGCATGCTCAGTGGACTTACCCGCAACACGGCCGGACGCCTGGAGTTGCGTGGACATGAACTGAAACTGCGCTCACCGCGCGATGCCATTGCGGCGGGGATTCTGCTGTGCCCCGAGGACCGCAAGAAGGAGGGCATCCTGCCGCTCGCCAGTGTCGCCGAGAACATCAACATCAGTGCTCGTGGTGCTCATTCCACCTTCGGTTGCCTGTTGCGCGGGCTGTGGGAAAAGGGCAACGCCGACAAGCAGATCAAGGCGCTGAAGGTGAAGACGCCCAACGCGGCGCAGAAAATCATGTACCTGTCCGGCGGCAATCAGCAGAAGGCGATTCTCGGTCGCTGGCTGTCGATGCCGATGAAAGTCCTGCTGCTCGATGAGCCTACACGCGGCATCGACATCGGCGCCAAAGCCGAGATCTACCAGATCATCCACAACCTGGCCGCCAGCGGTATTGCGGTGATTGTGGTGTCCAGCGACCTGATGGAAGTCATGGGTATTTCCGACCGCATCCTGGTGCTCTGCGAAGGCACGATGCGCGGCGAACTGACCCGCGAACACGCCAATGAATCCAACCTGCTGCAACTGGCTTTGCCACGCCAACGCGCTGCCGACGTGGCGAACTGAGAGGTGACTATGACCATCCAAAACAACGCTCTGCCAACCCCGCGCAAACCGCTGGACCTGCGACGCTTTCTCGATGACTGGGTAATGCTGCTGGCGGCCGTCGGGATCTTCGTGCTCYGCACCTTGCTGATCGACAACTTCCTGTCGCCGCTGAACATGCGCGGTCTGGGCCTGGCGATTTCCACCACCGGGATTGCCGCCTGCACCATGTTGTATTGCCTGGCGTCGGGGCACTTCGACTTGTCCGTGGGCTCGGTGATTGCCTGCGCCGGCGTGGTCGCGGCGGTGGTGATGCG
>NZ_JBFTML010000091.1:0-11611 GCF_056396925.1 Pseudomonas sp. 05N433
GTGTGTGATGTGTCGCCTGTCCAAAAAACTACGAGCGCAAAAAAATATTTAATCTTTTAAAAACATATATTTACGAAGTAAATAACGCATAACGAAGGAAATGAGTCGATTTGATTTCTCTTGGACACCTGCATGAATCACCTTTTACAGGAGAAAAAACGATCTAACGCCTCCGTTGATTTTGAGAGGTTGTACGACCACTGTAATAACCAATGCAGCCCGACCCTTCCAAAAACAATCAAAAGGTGCGCTCGTGATGAACCTGCTTTTTTCCCTCGCCAACCCTCCCCCGACCGAGCCAGTCCGAAGGCGTATCYGAGCGCCTGACAGTAGCTGTCCGCGCCCTCATTCAAGTAGCGATTGCCCTGCCCCGGCACTGGGGGCATCGGCTTCGGCTGCGCGCGAACATCTCGATTCTCCTAACAATAAGAAGGTCTACCCATGTCGAATTCGCAAACCTCCCCGTCCACCGCGCCGTCGGTGAGCGCCGGCGCCCGGGACGCCCTGTTGCCTCAGCGACTACCGACGCGTCGGCGCTGGTTCATGCTGTCATTGCTGCTGATTGCGACCATCATCAACTACATCGACCGCGTAAATATCTCGATTGCCGCACCGTTCATGGCCAAGGACCTGGGCCTGGACAAGATCGAAATGGGCCTGATTTTTTCCGCGTTTGCCTGGACCTACGCACTCGCTCTGGTCCCCGCCGGGTTCATCGCCGATCGCTTCGGTTCCCGGTTCACCTACGGGGTGTCGCTGATCAGTTGGTCGACGGTCACCGTGTGCCAAGGCTTTGCCACTGGGTTCGCTTCGCTGTTCGGGCTGCGCCTGGCTGTCGGCGCCATGGAAGCTCCAGCGTTTCCGGCCAACAGCCGAGCGGTCACGGTGTGGTTCCCGGCCCGCGAACGGGGCCTGGCCAGCAGCATTTACGTGTGCGGCCAGTATCTGGGCACGGCATTGTTTACCGGCATGCTGTTATGGCTGGCCACGACCTATGACTGGCGCCATGTTTTCTACAGCACCGGGATACTCGGCATTGTGTTTGGTGTGATCTGGCTCTACGTGTACCGCGATCCGCTGAGCTGCAAGAACGTCAGCCAGGAAGAACTGAAGTACATCGAAGCCGGCGGTGGACTGGTCAAGAGCAGTCAGGAGCGCACCCGGTTCAACTGGCGGCAGATCGCCGAGCTGTTCAGCTATCGGCAGATCTGGGCGATTTGCATCGGCAAGTTCGCCAGCACCTCGGCGTTGTACTTCTTCCTGACCTGGTTCCCGACGTACCTGATCGAAGAACGCAAGCTGACCATGATCAAGGCCGGGGTCTTCGCCGTGCTGCCGTTCGTAGGTGCAACGGTCGGCATTCTGCTGGCCGGCATCGTCTCCGACTTGCTGATCCGTCGTGGTTACTCAATGTCCTTCGCTCGCAAGTTGCCATTGGTGGTCGGCTCGATGCTGGGGATGTCGATTGTGCTGGTGAATTTCACCGACTCGAACGTGATCTGCATTGCCGTTCTGACCATTGCCTTCTTCGCCCAGGGAATCGCCTCCTCGTCGTGGGCGGCGGTGTCGGAAGTCGCGCCGAAGGAGTTGATCGGATTGACCGGCGGGGTCACCAGCCTGRCCGCCAACATCGGCGGGATCGTCACCCCGATTGTGATTGGCGGAATCGTCCACGCAACAGGCTCGTTTGCCTACGCCTTCTGGTTCATTGGCGGCGTGGCACTGATGGGGACCTTGTCCTATTCGTTGCTGCTCGGTCGCTTGTATCGCATCGAACTCAAGGCGCGCTGAGCCAAGAAACCGTTTTTCTCCAACACGAGGCGGCTTTCGTCCAACTTTGCAAAAGATTGCCGCCGTACGCTGACGCTTCAAACAGGACGACTACAAAAATGACGATGACCGAGTACGTGTTTACCCCGGACCTGCCCGTGACCTTGCCAGTCGTGGGCAGCCAGCAACGCTTTCCCGTTGGCCGAGTATTTTGCGTCGGCCGCAACTACCCTTGGCCAGACACCCAAGGCCAGTCCCGCCAGCCGCCGGTGTTCTTCATGAAACCGGCGAGCAACGTGGTGGATGCGACGGGCGAAGTGACTTTCCCGCCATTGACCGAAGAGTTTGTCCACGAAATCGAATTGGTCGTGGCCATCGGCGAAGGCGGCGCCAATATTCCGGAGAGTCAGGCGCTGGCCTATGTCTGGGGCTATGCCGTCGGCCTTGACCTGACCCGCCGTGATGTCCAGCGTGCGGCCAAAAGCAATGGCTTGCCGTGGGAAGGTGCCAAGGTGTTTGACGGCGCCGCGCCGATGACCGCCATCGTGCCGGTGACTCGCGCCGGACACCCGGACGGCGAATTGTGGCTGAACGTCAACGGCGAAGAGCGCCAACGCGACAGCCTCGACAGCCAGATCTGGTCGGTCAGTGAAATCATCAGCCGCATCTCGCAATCGGTAGCGCTCCGGGCCGGTGACTTGATCATGACCGGCAGCCCGGCGGGCGTCGATGCGCTGCAACCGGGCGACATCATCAATGCCGGGATCGACGGCATCGGCCAACTGGAAATGCGCGTCGGTCAGCGACCTTGAACCCGACGTACGCTCTCGTGAATCGAAAAAAGGAGATAACAACATGTCCAGTCCTTTGAAAGTGGCCCTGGTCACCGGCGCCGGCAGCGGAATCGGCCGCGCCGTGGCGCTGGCTCTGATGGCAGACGGATTCACTCTGGTGTTGGCCGGTCGCCGAGCGGAGCCTTTGCAGGCCTTGGTCGAATTGGCGCTCAGCGAAGGACACGAAGCGTTGGCGGTGCCCACTGATGTGCGCGACCCGGCCAGCGTCGATGCGCTGTTTGCCACCATCACCGAGGTATACGGACGCCTCGACGTGGTGTTCAACAACGCCGGGGTCAACGCCCCTGCTGTGCCGCTCGATGAGCTGACGTTCGAGCAGTGGCGAAACGTGATCGACACCAACCTCAACGGCGTTTTCCTCTGCGCCCGTGGAGCCTTCGCACTGATGCGCCGGCAACAGCCACAGGGCGGACGCATCATCAATAACGGCTCGATCTCGGCGCATACCCCACGCCCCTTCAGCAGCGCCTACACCGCCAGCAAACATGCGGTGCTGGGGCTGACCAAATCCCTGGCCCTGGACGGGCGCGAATTCAACATCGCCTGCAGCCAGATCGACATTGGCAACGCCCTGACCGAAATGTCGGTGCGCATGACCAAAGGCGTGCGCCAGGCCAACGGCACCATCGCCGTGGAGCCGATGGTGGACGTCAAACATGTGGCCGATGCCGTGCGTTACATCGCCGGCCTGCCGCTGGAAGCGAACGTCCTGAACATGACCGTCATGGCCAGTGCCATGCCGTTTGCCGGTCGCGGTTAAACCGGCCTTCTTAATTCCGCTACACGAGGTTTACATGAAGTCAGAAGTCTTGCAGCTCAGCCCGATCCTGATCCCTGAAATCAACGCGCGGCTCGATGAGCTGTTTACCGTCAGACGTTACTTCCAGCAGGCCGACAAGCAGGCTTATTTGCAGGAACACGGTGCGAACATTCGCGGGGTGATCACCGGCGGGCATACCGGGATCAGCCAGGCGCTGATGGTGCAACTACCGAAACTGGAAGTGGTGGCGGTCAACGGCGTGGGTACCGATGCGGTGGATCTGGCTTACGCCCGGGATCGCGGAATCCGCGTAACAGCAACCATCGGAGCGCTGACCGAAGACGTCGCCGACCTGGCCATCGGATTGTTGATTGCCGTGTGCCGGGGTCTGTGCACCAGTGATCGTTATGTGCGTTCGGGCCAATGGCCCCATAGCCCGACGCCGTTGGCTCCGTTGCCGTTGGCACGTCAGGTGTCGGGCATGCGCATCGGCATCGTCGGCATGGGCCGGGTCGGCCGTGCCGTGGCGACCCGGGCCGCGGCGTTCGGCTGCCCGATCAGTTACACCGATCTGCAGCCGATGAGCGACGTGAACCACACGTTCATCGCCGATCTGAAGCAGCTGGCCAGCAACAGTGATGCACTGATTCTCGCGGCCGCCGCCGACAAGGCTGAAGCCATCATCAATGCCGAGGTGCTGCAGGCACTGGGCAAGGACGGGTATCTGATCAACGTGGCGCGCGGCAAGCTGGTCAACGAGGTCGATCTGGTGACGGCACTGGCCGCTGGAGAGATCGCAGGTGCGGCACTGGATGTGTTTGTCGATGAACCGAACGTCCCCGAGACACTGTTTGCCAACGAGAACGTGGTACTGCAGCCCCATCGCGCGAGTGCGACGCTGCAGACTCGCACGCGAATGGGAGAGATGGTGGTGGCGAGCCTGGTGGACAGTTTCGCCGGGAGAATACCGCAGGGGTCTGTGACTGACTGAACGTTGGCCGCCGAGGAGACGTTGCGTCCCCTCGGCGGTTCGGTGTCAGGTAAACAGCCACGTCGACGCCCACTAAAGCAGCACGCTATGGCCTACGGCTAAAGCTCTGTGGTTTGGTGAACGTCGAGAGGACGAGGTGGCGTCCTATCCACCAGGCTTGCTTGCTTATTGGCTGGTTCAGTTTTCCCCGCATGGTCAGGACGGATCTTGAACCAGATGGAGTACATCGCTGGCAGGAACACCAGCGTCATGATGGTTCCGACAAACGTGCCTCCGATCAGCGTGTAGGCCAGCGTCCCCCAGAAGACGGAGTGTGTCAGGGGAATGAATGCCAGGATTGCCGCCAGCGCTGTCAGCAGTACCGGGCGGGCACGTTGGACCGTGGCTTCGACCACCGCGTGAAACGGATCCAGCCCTTCTTGGGCGTTGTGATGGATTTGCCCAATCAGAATCAGCGTATTGCGCATCAAAATGCCTGAAAGGGCGATTAGACCTACCAGAGCGTTGATACCAAACGGCTGCTGGAAGATAAGCAGTGTCGGCACCACACCAATCAACCCCAGTGGCGAGGTGAGGAACACCATGACCATCGCCGAGATCGAACGTACCTGCAGAATAATGATCAGCAGCGTCATGGCAATCATGATCGGGAACAGCGGCAACATCGCTTTACCGGCTTTGCCCGACTCCTCGATTGCACCCGCCTGCTCGATCCGGTACCCGTCAGGCAGCTGGTCGATGACCGGCTGCAGCTCTTTCATGATCACGCTCGAGACGTCCGGTGGCTGCAAGCCTTCGGCAATGTCGCCGCGCACGGTAATGGTCGGCGTGCGGTCACGACGTCGGAGGATCGGATCCTCCATACGAACATCGACCTCTCCCACCTGAGACAGCGGAATCCGCTGACCCGCCGAGCCTACCAGCGTAAATCCTTCTATCCTGGCGGGATCGAGCCGGATATCACCCGCTGCGCGACCGACCACCTGCACCGAACGAATGTCCTCACGAACCGCAGTGATCGGTACTCCGGCCAACAGGAATTGCAGTTGCTGCGCGACTGAGTTTGACGTCAACCCCACTGCCTCCAAGCGATCCTGATCCAGAGCGAAATGCAGCGTCGGCGTCAGTGGCCCCCAGTCAGTGTTGAYGGTTCTCATCATCGGGCTCGACTGCATCACGTCCAGTACCTGGCCCGCGATCTCGCGCAATTTTGACGGATCAGGCCCCATCACCCGATAGGCAACAGGGAACGGCGAATATGGACCAAACACAAGCTGAGTCACCCTGACACGCGCTTCTGGGGCAAGTCCCTCAGCAGCGGCTTCGCGGAGACGGAACTTGAGGGCCTCGCGCTCCTCCTGGCTGTCCGTCAGCACCACAATCTTCGCGAACGATGGATCAGGGAGTTCCGGCGCCATCGCCAGATAGAAACGCGGCGCGCCTTGCCCGATATAAGCGGTGACGATTTTTGCCTCACCCTGCTTTTGCAGCCAGGCCTCTATCTTGGCAGTGGTGGCGCTGGTCTGCTCAATGGAGGTTCCATAAGGCATTTGCACTTCAATCAATACCTCTGGACGGTCCGAGGTAGGGAAGAACTGTTTCTTGACCAGGCTCATGCCGAGAATCGCCACGCCAAACATTGCGATAACAGTACCGGCTACCAGCCATTTGCGAGCGATGACACGCGTCAACACCTGGCGGAAGCGGTTGTAATTTCGGGTGTTGTAGATGGCCGCATGACCACCCTCCACCTTCTTGATGTTCGGCAACATCTTCACACCCAGGTACGGGGTAAAAGCTACCGCAACCACCCAAGAGGCAATCAGGGCAATGCCCACGATCCAGAACATGTTGCTGGTGTACTCGCCGGCTGTCGACTGCGCGAAACCGTTGGGCATAAAGCCGATAGCCGTCACCAGCGTACCGGAAAGCATCGGCGCGGCTGTATGACTCCAGGCGTATGCGGAAGCTTTGATGCGGTCGTAGCCCTCTTCCATTTTCACCACCATCATTTCGATAGCAATGATGGCGTCGTCCACCAACAGTCCGAGCGCCAGAATCAACGAGCCAAGGGTGATACGGTCAAAGTTCTTTCCAGTGGCCGCCATCACCACAAACACCACCGCCAACGTCAACGGCACAGCCGCAGCGACCACAACGCCTACACGCCAGCCCATGCTGAGAAAGCAGACGAGCATCACCACAAGCAGCGCGACGAAAAACTTGACCATGAACTCGCCGACGGCCGAACTGATATTTACAGATTGATCGGTGACCTTGGAGAGCGTCATGCCCAACGGCATGCCTTCATTGATCTTGACCGTCTCCGCGTCCAGCGCCTTGCCCAGGTCAAGACCGTTCCAACCCTCACGCATCACGATCCCCAGCAACAAGGCCTCTTCACCGTTATTACGCACGAGAAAGGTTGCCGGATCTTCATAACCACGTTCGATCGTCGCCACGTCCGAGAGCTTCAGCGTCCGCCCCTGAACCGCAATGGGTGTGTCACGAATCTTCTGCACCTTATCGAAGGCGCCATCCAGCCGAAGAAAAACCTGCGGCCCGTCGCTTTCGATCGAGCCGGCAGGCGTGAGCACGTTCTGATTATTCAGCGCGGCAAAGATGTCCTGAGGCGATACGCCCAAGGTGGCCAGCCGATCATGGGAAAAGGAAACAAAGATGCGCTCGGGTTGCTCCCCAATGATGTTGACCTTCTTCACGCCCGGCACATGCAACAGTTGTTGGCGCAACGACTCTGCATCACGCACCAACAGTCGCTGCGGTTCGCCTTTGGCTTTCAGGGCGAACAGTGCAAATGTCACGTCCGAAAACTCGTCGTTGACCATTGGCCCAATGACACCCGCCGGCAGCTTCCTGGCCTCATCGTCGAGCTTTTTACGCGCCTGATAGAACTCCTCCTGCACTTGCGCGGGCGGCGTGCTATCGCGCAGTGACACCATGGTGAAGGCGAGGCCAGGACGGGTGTAGGTTTCCGTGCGGTCGTACCATTTCAGTTCTTGCAGGCGCTTTTCAAGTGGCTCTGCTACCTGATCCTGCATCTCCTGCGCCGTGGCGCCCGGCCACGCGGTAATGACCGTCAACTGCTTGACCGTAAACGGAGGATCTTCCGCACGCCCCAGCTGGAAGAACGACAGGATGCCCGCAACGGCGATCAGGAAGATCAGAAACACCGTGATGGAGCGCTCGCGAACGGCGATCGCAGAGAGATTGAAGCGCCCCTCGCTCATGGATGACTCCCTGCGACCTTGACGCCATCCGGTTGAGCCAGCCTCACCTCCTCACCATCGCGCAGCAGATGCGCGCCTAACGCTACAATCTGCTCGCCGACCTTGAGATCGCCTGCGACTCGCGCTGCGTCGTCGCTCAAGCCCAAGATTTGAACAGGTCGCCAGGCCACCTTCGCAGGTGTACCGGCAATGACCCACACGCCAGTGCCTTGGCCTGGGTCATAAACGGCAGCGATCGGTACTTGCAGCCCCTGCCCTTGCGTGGTGCTTTCAGCGATCCGAAGCGTGACGGTCGAACCTAGCGGTGCATTGGCCAGCGCGCCCTCAAGCACATACCGCGCCTCGAAGGTGCGTGTCATTCGATCGGCCGAGTCAGAAAGCAGCCTCAGCTTCGCTGTAACAGCACCCGTGGTATTGCCATAAAGCGTCGCCTGCGCGGTGGATCCTGCTGCGGGGCGTAGCGTCTCGGGCAGATGCACGATGGCTTCACGTTGCCCCGCCCGCGCCAGTCGAACCACGGGCTGTCCCGGGCTGACGACTTGTCCGGGCTCGGCGAGCGTCTCCACCACTACGCCGTCGGAATCCGCAAACAGCACCGCATAACCAGAAGCATTGCGGGCTACATCAGCCTGCGCTTCAGCGGCGCTGAGCTGCGCCTTTGCGGTATCCGCTGCGGCTTTGATCTGGTCGTAAGCCGATGCGGAAATAGCGCCTGCGGCGACCAGGTCGCGATATCGCGCTTCGTCATCTGCAGTCTGCTTGGCTCGGGCCCGAGCGGCGATGACTGACTCTTGCTGTGCTCGCGCCTGCAACCCCAGGTCGATTGGGTCGAGACGCATGAGTGGCTGACCGCGCTTAACGGTCTGACCGGTGTCAACCAGACGCTCAAGCACCTTGCCTGATACCCGAAAACCCAGATCGCCCTGGACGCGGGCAGCCACGACGCCCGTGAAAGAACGTGAGACGTCGGACGAACCCTGAACCGCAGAGGACCTCACCAGAGGGGCATGCGTACGTGGATCTTCAACGGTGGATGAGTCGCCACACGCCGTCAGGACGAGAGGCAACAAGCAAGCGGCAATGGGGACAGGTCGAAGCCGGCGCATAGGTTCCCTTACTGAAAAAATAGGACAGGCGCCTCATTCTCAGTCTAGTGACCATATCTGTCAATGGTCACGAATCATGAAGTACCGAACCCCATGATCTCAGCACTAGTATTGCCGAATACTGCTGGCCAACCTCGAGCTCAGCCCAAAGAGCGTCGATTGACAGATAGTGACCATAACGTAATATAGTCACAAACATCCTCAATTGAAGGTACCTCAATGCCTCCCCTCCGCCCCATTGCTCTCTTGGTGAGTGCCAGCTTGATGACAGGTTGCGCGGTCGGTCCGGACTATCACCGTCCGGACGCCCCACTGTCGGACCATTACTTGGGGCAGTCTTCTGTCGAACAGAGGCCTGGGGCGACGCCGGCCAGTCTTGTCGCCTGGTGGGAAGGCTTTGGTGATCCGCTGTTAGCCGACTTCGTCTCCAAGGCACTTGAGCAGAACCTGGATCTGGCGCAGGCGTCGGCGCGAGTCACGCAGGCGCGGGCCGGACTGGGCGCCGCAAATGCCGCTTTACTGCCCTCGGGGAACATCAGCGGACAGGCCGCGCGCTCCTACCAGTCAATCGAGACGCCGCTCGGCCAGGTGTTGAACTCAACGCCTGGCTATGATCGGTACGGAAGTTCCTACGAGGCCAACCTCGATGCCAGCTGGGAGGTAGATGTCTTTGGCGGATTGCGCCGCGGACGCGAGGCTGCTCTGGCCGAGTACCAGGCTTCCCAGGCGGGCGTCGCTGCCACACGATTGGCCGTCGCCGCGCAGACCGCCGATATCTACATCACTATCCGCGGACTGCAGACCCGGTTGGACATTGCGAACCGACAAGTCAAAACACAGCAGGAGCTACTAGAGAAAGTCCAATTGCTCTACAGCAAGGGGCTCGCCGCCAACTATCAGGTTCGCCAGGCCGAGGGGGCGCTATCGCAGGTCCAGGCGACAGTGCCGGTCCTGCAGACCGGTCTGGATGCTGCCATGAATGCGCTGGATGTCATGCTCGGCACGCCGCCAGGCACTCACCGCACACAACTGGCAAGCGCGGGGAGCATTCCTGTAGCGCCGCAGTTAAAGACGATGGGAACGCCGGCCGATTTGCTGCGCCGCAGGCCAGACCTCATTGTGGCTGAGCGCCGTCTTGCGGCTTCAAACGCACGCATCGGGGAGGCGATTGCTGAGTACTACCCGAAATTCTCCCTCAGCGCATTGCTGGGTAGTGCCACGGCTGTATCCGCAGGCAATCTTTTCACCAGCGGCGCCAGCCAGTCGGCGGGCGTATTGGGACTGCGCTGGAGACTCTTCGACTTCGGTCGCATAAACGCCCAAATCGACCAAGCCAAGGGACAGGAAGCCGAAACCCTGGCCGCTTACCGTCAGTCCGTGCTGCGCGCCACCGAGGATGTCGAGAACGCGTTCTCCTCCCTGGTGAATCGGGAAGCTCAAGCAACCACCCTCACCGGGGGAGAGGCGTCTCTGACACAGGCTCGCCAATCGTCGTTCATTGCCTATGAGAAAGGCACGGCCAGCCTGATCGACGTCCTGCACGCCGACGAGACGATGCTGCAGGCTTCCGATGCCCGGGCACAAGCACGAACGGAATCAGCACGGGCGGCGGTCGCGGCATTCAAGGCGCTCGGTGGTGGCTGGCAGCCTCCTGAAGCCCAGCCTGTTGCGACACGATGATTTAACCAGGTGATGTAGCACTTGATGCACGCACCTCCCCCCTCTTTCAGCTACTACCCAATCCGAGAGTGGGTTCGCTCACCGACTGACGCGGTCAGCAGCCAATTGCTCAATAGAAACCAACCGGAGTAAAGCGAAATGAAGTCGAACGAAAATTCCTGGGTGCTCATCACCGGCGCATCAAGCGGATTTGGCGAGGAGTTTGCCCGGCAATATGCAGCGCAGGGAAAATCGCTCGTTCTGGTAGCAAGAAGGCTGAGTAAGCTCGAAGCGCTATCGGCGCAGTTGCGCGAACGCTTCGGCGTTGATGTGATCGTCGAACAAGTAGACCTGTCCTCGATCCCGGCGATCATCGGACTGCATGAGCGACTCAGCGAACGCAATATAGTGATCGATGTGCTCATCAACAATGCGGGTCATGGATTGCAGGGGCCTTTCCTGGATCAACCTCTGGATGAGTCCCTGACCATGATTGATTTGGATATCGCCAGCCTGACAGCCCTGACACGCCTTTTCGCGGCCGACATGCGAGCCCGCAAACGTGGGCACATCCTGATGGTCGCCAGCTTGCTGTCCTTCCAGGGCGTGAAGAATTTCGCCGTTTACTCTGCCGCGAAAGCCTATGTTCTTCGCTTCTCTGATGCGCTTCATCGCGAACTGAAGAATGACGGCGTCGTCGTTACCGCACTTTGCCCAGGAATGTCGGATACCGGATTTGCAGAAAGCGCCAAGCAAAAGATCACGCCGGTCTTGAAAAGGGTGATGATGCAGCCCCAACCCGTCGTACGCGCAGGAATCCGTGCGCTGCAAGCCGGACGCATGAGCGTGGTGCCGGGTTTTGGCAACAAGGCCATTACTGTCTTGACTTGGGCCACACCTCGTCGGTTTCATCAGGGCCTTATGGCGCAGGTGATGGGAGTCTGAGGGGACGACAAAGAGGCCTTTTACCTCAGGGGAAAGGCCCGAGATGTGTTCCTAAAGGTCGGGAGGCAACGCGTGCTCCCGACAGGACATTCATCGTGTAACAGCACTCAATTAGAAGCGGTAACTCACAGACGTACCGAGCCCGTTCGCACTGTTCTTAAATTTGGCACTGTATGCACCTCTGTTCGCAGAGGCGTCGTTGATCTGCACGCTCTCCTCCCATAAGTAGGAATAAGCAACATCGATCGTGACATTGTCCGCCGGAGTCCAGCCAGCAC
>NZ_JBFTML010000092.1:0-11321 GCF_056396925.1 Pseudomonas sp. 05N433
ACCCTCAGCCTGAGCGCATCCAACTCGGTGGCTGAAGGCGGTTCCATCGTTTACACCGCGACCCTGACCAACGCCCCCGGCACACCGGTCACCGTGACCCTGAGCAACGGCGCCGTGATCACCATCGATGCCGGTAAAACCACCGGCTCCGTGACCGTCCCGGCCCCGTCCGATGACGTTTACAAGGATGCGGGCACGGTCCAGGCCACCATCTCCACCGCCACCGGCGGCAACTTCGAAAACCTGGTAACCAGCAATACGCCTGCGGTCACTACCGTCAACGACACCATCGACACCAGCACTGTTTCGCTGAGTGCGACCGCGAACGTSGCCGARGGTGGSACCGTGGTGTACACCGCGTCCGTGTCAGCGCCAGTCACCGGCTCGCCAGTGGTTGTGACCCTGTCCAACGGCCAGACCATTACCATTCCGGTCGGCGCCAGCAGCGGCTCTGTCAATTTTGTTGCACCCAACGATGCGTTGGCGGGTGGCGGCTCCTTGAGCGTCAAGATCGACGAYGCCAAGGGCGGCAACTACGAGAAGCTGGAAGTCGACGGCAAGTCGGCGGATACCTCGGTGACCGACACCCCRGACACCACCACCCTCAGCCTGAGCGCAACCGACTCGGTGGCTGAAGGTGGTTCCATTGTTTACACCGCAACCCTGACCAACGCCGCCGGCACACCGGTCACCGTGACCCTGAGCAACGGTGCCGTCATCACCATCGCCGCCGGTGCCACTAGCGGCAGCGTGACCGTCGATGCACCAAAGGACGACGTCTACAAGGACGCTGGCCAAGTCGAAGTGACCATCAAGGATGCCGCAGGCGGCAACTTTGAAAACCTGGCCACCAGCCCAGCGGCAGCGGTCACTACCGTCAACGACACCATCGACACCAGCACCGTTTCGCTGACTGCGACCACGAACGTCGCCGAAGGCGGCACCGTGGTGTACACAGCGTCCGTATCGGCACCGGTCACCGGTTCGCCGGTGGTCGTGACCCTGTCCAATGGCCAGACCATCACCATCCCGGTTGGCTCGAGCAGCGCCAGCGTGAACTTCACCGCACCGAACGATGCCTTGGCTGGCGGCGGTTCTTTGAGCGTGAAGATCGACGACGCCAAGGGCGGCAACTACGAGAAACTGGAAGTCGACGGCAAGTCGGCGGACACCTCGGTGACCGACACACCGGACACCACCAACCTGTCGCTCACTGCGACCGGCGCTGTAGATGAAGGCGGTCAGATCACCTATACGGCGACCCTGACCAATGCCGCCGGCACTCCGGTCACCGTGACCCTGAGCAACGGCGCCGTCATCACCATCGAAGCAGGCAAAACCACCGGTTCCGTAACCGTCGATGCGCCGAAGGACGACGTCTATAAAGACGCCGGCACCGTTGAAGCAACCATCAAGGACGCAACCGGCGGCAACTTTGAAAACCTGGTTCCGAGCACGGCACCGGCAGTCACCACCGTCAACGACACCGTCGACACCACGACCGTGACCCTGAATGCCACCGCTTCGGCAGCCGAAGGCGGCACCGTCACTTACACCGCAACCGTCGGTGCGCCAGTGACTGGTAGCCCGGTCACCGTGTCCCTGGCYAACGGCCAGACGATCACCATCGATATCGGCAAAACCACCGGTACCGTGACCACCGCCGCGCCGAACGACGCRTTGACCGGCCATGCTCCGCTGACCAACTCGATCACCAACGTCAGCGGCGGCAATTACGAAAATCTGGTGGCGGACAAAACGCCGGTCAGCACCACCGTGACCGACACCGTCGACACCACCAACCTCAGCCTGAGCGCATCCAACTCGGTAGCCGAAGGCGGCTCGATTGTTTACACCGCAACCTTGACCAATCCGGCGGGCACGCCAGTGACCGTGACGCTGAGCAACGGCGCCGTGATCACCATCGACGCCGGTAAAACCACCGGCACCGTGACCGTCCCGGCTCCATCCGATGACGTTTACAARGATGCSGGYACGGTCCAGGCSACCATYTCCACCGCCACCGGTGGCAATTTCGAGAACCTGGTGCCGAGCACTGCCCCGGCAGTGACCACCGTCACCGACACGATCGACACCAGCACCGTTTCGCTGACTGCGACTGCGAACGTCGCCGAAGGCGGCACCGTCACTTACACCGCAACCGTCGGTGCRCCAGTGACTGGYAGCCCGGTCACCGTGTCCCTGGCTAACGGCCAGACGATCACCATCGATGTCGGCAAAACCACCGGTACCGTGACCACCGCCGCGCCGAACGACGCATTGACCGGCCATGCTCCGCTAACCAACTCGATCACCAACGTCAGCGGCGGTAACTACGAGAACCTGGTGGCGGACAAAACGCCGGTCAGCACCACCGTGACCGACACCGTCGACACCACCAATCTCAGCCTGAGCGCATCCAACTCGGTCGCCGAAGGCGGTCAGATCACTTACACCGCGACTCTGACCAACGCCGCCGGCACTCCGGTCACCGTGACCCTGAGCAATGGCGCCGTAATCACCATCGACGCCGGTAAAACCACCGGCACCGTGACCGTCCCGGCTCCATCCGATGACGTTTACAAGGATGCGGGCACGGTCCAGGCCACCATCTCCACCGCCACCGGTGGCAATTTCGARAACCTGGTGCCGAACACTGCCCCGGCGGTCACCACCGTCACCGATACCATCGACAAAACCGAAGTCAGCATCAGCGGCAGTACCTCGGTGACCGAAGGCCAGACCGCCAGTTACACCGTCAGCCTGACCCACCCGGCGCAGAACGAAGTGACCCTGAAAATCGTCTACAGCGGTACCGCCGCCGACGGTTCGGACTTCACCGGCGTGTACACCGTGAAGATCCCGGCCGGCGCCAGCAGCGCGAGCTTCAACGTCGCGACGCTGGACGACAAGCTCACCGAGGGTACCGAGAACTTCGTGGTCAAGATCGACTCGGCCACCGGCGGCAACTTCGAAAACCTCGCGGTCAGCAGCACCAACGGCAGCGTCAGCACCTCGATCATCGACAACGATGCCGCGCCGGCTCTCGACCTGGACGCCAACAACTCCAGCGGCGCCACCGGGGCCAACTACAACGTGACCTTCACCGAAGGCACCACCGGCCAGGGCGTCTCGATCGGCGACACCGACCTGAGCATCACCGACCCGGACAGCACGATGCTGACCGGCGCCACCATCGTGCTGACCAACCGTCAGCCGGGCGATGCGCTGAACCTCGGCAACAGTGTCAATGGCATCAGCATCAACGCCAATAGCCAGGACGGTACGGTCACCCTGACCCTGTCGGGCAACGCGACGCTGGCCGACTACATGCAGCAGATCAAAAACATCAGCTTCACCAACAGCAGTGAGGATCCAAGCACCGTGCCGCGGATCATCACCGTGACGGTGACCGATGGCAGCAATTACTCCAACACCGCGACCACCACGGTCAACGTGGTGGCCGTGAACGACGCGCCGACCGCCGCGCCGGTTAACGTCACCGGTACCGAAGACACCCCGCTGATCCTCGGCTGGTCGACCTTCGGCGTCAGCGATGTCGACAGCCCGACCGCCAACCTGGGGGTGAAAATCACTCAGCTGCCGGGCGACGGCAAATTGCAGTACCTGGACGGTACGACCTGGAAAGACGTAACGACCAACCAGACCATCAGCAAGGCCGACATCGACGCCGGCAAGTTGCGCTTCACTCCGGATGCCAACGAATCGGGTGTTGATGGCTACAACGGCAGCGGCGCGGGCAATAACCAGGCGGACTACGCGCAGATCAAGTTCCAGCCCACCGACGGTCAACTGTTGGGCAACACCGGCACGGTGAAAATCGACATCACACCGGTTGCTGACGCGCCATCCCTGAGCGTCGCGGACAACAGCGTCAAGTCCACCGGCCTGACCAAGGAAGTCTGGACCGGTCTGTCGGGCCTGGGCACCGATGGCAGCGGCGCGCCGTCCGGCACGCTGAAATCAGTCATCGACGCCGCAGGCACCCCGAACTCCACCGGCACCGTGACCAACGTTCAGTCCGACGGCGGTGTCACCGCCGGCACGGCCTCGAAAACCTCCGGCCTGATCTACCTCGAAGCCGGCAAGACGTACACCTTCAGCGGTACCGGCGATGACAGCCTGTTGGTGACCATCGGCGGCCAGAACGTGGCCGCGACGACTTGGGGTGCAGGCGGCAAGCTGAATGGTTCGTTCACCCCGACCACCAGCGGTTACTACACCCTGGACATCTACCACCACAACCAGAGTGGCCCCGGCAGCTATGACGTCAACCTGTCGGTCAACGGCGGTACAGCGGTCGACCTGAGCAGCGCCGGCGTGCCGCTGTACACCGGCGTGGCGGATCTGGCCGCCTCTGGCGTGACGGTTTCCGACCTGCACGGCACCAATGGCGAAGGCTACTACAACGGCTACAAACTCAACGAAGGCGCCGAAGGCACCAGCGTTCACCTGTCCGCGATCAAGACCGCACTGACCGACACCGACGGCTCTGAAAGCCTGAGCGTGAAGATCAGCGGCATGCCGGCGGGCTCCGTGCTCAGCGATGGCGCGGGCCACACCTTCACCACCACCAATGGCGAAGCCAACGTTACCGGCTGGAACCTCGGCAGCCTGACCGTCACCCCGCCGCCGTACTACAACGGCCAGTTCACCCTGACCGTGACCTCGACATCCACCGAAGCACTCGGCGGTTCGGCACTGAGCACCGCGCAGATTCCGGTCACGGTATACCCGGCGGTCTACAACGCCGTGACCGCCACGGCGGCCGACGACACGATCACCGGCACCGACGGCAACGACATCATGATCGCCGACATCGGCGGGCTGACCGTGGTGCCAGGCACCAATTACAACATCGCGTTCATGGTCGACAGCTCGGGCAGCATGAGCAGCACGTCGATCAATGCCGCCAAGGATTCGTTGACGGCGGTGTTCAACACCCTCAAGCAAAGCCTGGGCGGCAACTCCGGGACCGTGAATATCTTCCTGGTGGACTTCGACACCCAGGTCAACAAATCAGTGTCGGTGAACCTGAACGACCCGAACGCGCTGACCTTGCTCAAATCCGTTCTGGATTCGATGTCGTCGGGCGGCGGCACCAACTACGAGGACGTGTTCAAAACCACGGCCAATTGGTTCCAGAGTGCTGACGCCATTGCCAACACCGGTGCGAAGAACCTCACGTACTTCATCACCGATGGCAAGCCGACCTACTACCAGAGCGGCGAACAGACCAACCCGACCTTGTACGGCAACGTGAAGCTCGATGATGTCATCACCACCACCAACTACAAGTTGGGGCAGACCTATTCCAACTATCTGGACAGCACTCACTACCTGAGCATCGACAGCGCCGGCAACGTCACGCTGCAGACTCTGAAAAACTCTGGCCGCTGGAGCAGTTCCGAACTGGGCACCCTGCATGCCGAGGGTAACGGCACCTACGAGCTGTCCTATCGCGACGGCACCGGTAGCAACACCGATTCCACTACCATCGACAATTCCGGCAGCAGCTTCACGTTGCTGAACAACGTGTCGACGGTGGAGGCCATCGGCCTGAACAAGGACGTCACCCTCACCGACCTCAAGCCGTACGATTCGGATCAAACGCCACAAACCAACATCGACCCCAAGGACCTGGCCAACTCGATCATCGGCCATACCGAAGCGACAATGCCGGGTGCCGACACGGTCAGCGGCGGTGACGGCAACGACCTCCTGTTCGGCGATCTGGTGAGCTTCAATGGCATTGCCGGCGAGGGTTATCAGGCGATGCAGGCGTTCGTCGCCCAGCAAACCGGCGTCGACGTCAGCAAAGTCACCACCAGCAACGTGCACCAGTACATCACCGAGCACTACACCGCGTTCGACGTGTCTGGCGCTCACGATGGTAACGACACGCTGCTGGGTGGCGCGGGCAACGACATTCTCTTCGGCCAGGGCGGCAACGACCTCCTCGACGGCGGCAAGGGCAATGACATCCTGCTCGGCGGCACCGGCAATGACTCGCTGATCGGCGGCCAAGGCAACGACATCCTGATTGGCGGCTCAGGTGCCGACACCTTCATCTGGAAGGCTGGCGACACCGGCAGCGACGTGATCAAGGACTTCAAGGCCAGCGAAGGCGACCGCATCGACCTGCGTGATTTGTTGCAGGGTGAAAGCGGCAGCACGATTGACCACTTCCTGAAGATCACCACCGTGGACGGCGTGTCGTCCCTGCAAGTCAGCTCCGCCGGCAAGTTCAACGGCGCCGATGCCGCAGCGACCACCCCGGACGTGACGATCAAACTGGAAGGTAACAATTGGTCCAGCGCCAGCATCAACTCGCTGATTGCCGGTAGTGACCCGACCATCAAGATCGATCACAACAACAGCTGATACGCAGGCTGACGGCCGCCCCAACCGGGCGGCCGTCATGTATGCCCACACCTCACGGGTGACGATTTCGTCGTCGCACCGCATACTCGCCTGCGTTGGCCTATGCTGCTGACAGCACGACGCTGGTCCATTTCCGAGGGATGCTTAATGTTTTACGTGCAACGCGATGCGCAAGGTCAGTTAGTGCGCGTGGAAGCCACGGCCTACGCCGAGGCCACGGAAACGCTGCCGGCCGACCACCATGAAATCCAGGCCTGGTATGCCCACGAAGTGGTGGAGACCAGCCTCAAGCAGCTCAAGCAGAGCGACCTGGAGATGATTCGGGTACTCGACGACTTGATTCAGGTGCTGACCCAAAAAGGCGTGATCCGCGTCACCGACCTGCCGCCGGCTGCGCAAGCCAAGCTCATGGACCGGACCCAGGCACGTGAGGCGTTGGGCGGGTTGAGCCAGTTGATCGATGATGATGAGACGGGGTTGATTTAACCCCTGACGCCGATCATTCCCACGCTCTGCGTGGGAATGATGAGCTGGCTACTGCCAAGGCTTCGGCTCACCAAACAACTGCCCCTGAACCCCGTACAACCCCATCTCGCGAATCACCGACAACTCCCCTTCGGTCTCGACCCGCTCGGCAATCAACGGCAAATCGATGCTGTGCGCCGCTCGCTGAATCGCCTCGATGAACAGGCGCTTGTCGCTTTCCTGATCAATCGCGCGGATGTAACTGCCGTCGATCTTCAGATACGCCAGCCCCAGCCGCGCCAGGTTGCCGATCATGCTGAAGCGCCCACCAAAACGCTGCAGACTCAGCGAGAACCCAAGCTCACGCAAACGCCGCGTCAGCTGCTCCAGTACCGCCTGCTCGGGCAGTTGCTCTTCGCCGATTTCCAGGGTCAGTCGTTCGCCAAGATTCGAATGCTGACGCAGGATATCGAACACTGCGTTCAGCGCCTGCGGGTCCGCCAGTGTCGCCGAAGACAGGTTCAGCGCCAGCGACTCCTCATGGTCGACCATCTGCTCGAGCACCAACTCCAGCATCAAACGGTCCAGTCGCGCGGTCCAGCCGAAACGCTCAAGCCATGGCAAGAAACGCCCGGCGGGAATGGTCTGGTCCTGCTCGTCGAGCAGGCGCGACAGCACTTTGTAATGCAGCACCAACTCTGTGTCGTGGCTGGCCACCACCGGCTGGAAATACAGCTCGAAACGCTGCTGGTTCAGCGCCTGATCCAGCAGGGTGTGCCAGGCGTGGTGATCGTCGCCGCCCCGCGCCGGCGCGCCCTGTTCGAGGCATGCCCAGCTCGGTTCACCCTGGCTTTCTGCCTGGGCCAGTGCCTGATCCGCCAACCCGATCACCGCTTGCGGCGAGTCGCCATGGGCAAACGGCGCCAACCCGATCGAAGCCACCGAAGCCACGTCCGTGGCGCCCGTCGCATGCAGGCTCCCCAAGGCACTTTCGAGATTACTCGCCAGTTGCAGCGCTTCTTCACGCACCAGCCCCGGTGCCAGCACGGCGAATTCCCCGCCACGAATACGCGTCACGAGGTTCTGGGTTTCCGGGTACTTGGCACACTCGCGGGACAACTGCTCGCCGACCGCTTTCAACAATTCATCGGTACGCTGACCGCCCAGCCGCTGGTTCAAACCGGCCAGATCCTTCACCCGCAACAGCAGCAAATAACCGGAGCTGGCCTGCTCCGAGTTGTTCAAACGCGCGTTCAATTGCATTTCGAAATAGCGCCGGTTGGCCAGGCCGGTCAGGTTGTCCTGATAGGACTCGGCCCGCAGCTTTTCACTGCGTTCGGCCTGCTCCTGGAACAGCGCCTTGAGCTTCTCGACCATCTGGTTCATGGCCTGCACCACCCGGCGCAGTTCCGGGGTGCGCGGCAGTTCTGGCAGGCTTAAGAATTCCCGGCGAGCAATGGCATGGGATTGCTTGACCATGTAGTCCAGCGGCTTCAGTTGCCGACGCAGCAACAACGCGCCCAGCACCGCACTCACCGCGCCGCAGAGCAGCAACCAGCCGAGGCTACCCAACGCGCTCTGCCACAGCTTGGCCAACGCGAACATCGGATGGCTGACCACCTCGACCCGCGCGGCCTGCTCCCAGCCACGGCTGACAATCGCATCGCCACCGGCCGGTTCCAGGCCGATCAGTTTGACGAACCAGTCGGGCACGTTGGTGACCGCGGGGATGCCGCTGCGCTCGACAATCGTCTTGTCGTTGGTCAGATCGACCACGCGGATACTCGCGTAGTAACCGCTGTCGAAGATCGAGCTGACCAGCAACTCGACCATCGCCGGGTCGTCGATGTTCGGCGTCAGGGACAGTGCCAATGCCGTCGCGGCGTCCTGGGCGTGAGAACGCAACTGGTTGACGTACTGGGTGCGAGAGCTTTCCAGACTGACCATGAAGCTGCCGGTGAAGGCGACCACCAGGAACAGACAAATAGCGATCAACAGCTGTTTGAACAAAGACATCTGAGCGCGTGCTCCTAGTTAATCGTCTCGACCGGGAAACCTTCGGCCTGCATTTTCTTCAACACGTCCTGCCAGCGAGACAGGCGTTTGGTGTCTCCGACCTTCTTGTTGCCCTTGGCACCCGGCAGCCACAACCCTTCGGCATTGAAAGAGTAGACCGGCAGCAAATCGGTTCGCTGGTTGGCGGGCTTGATTGCATCGATCAGGCTGTCGAGCACCAAAGGCATGGCCTCGGGGCTCGCGTAGTAGGTCAGCACCATGTGCGCGCGGTTCAGGCGCAAAGCCTTGACGTAGGTAATGCGCAGCTTGTCACTGGAGACGCCAAGATGACGCAGACTGAAATACTTGGCGATAGCGTAGTCTTCGCAATCGCCGGCGCCCTTCCACAAGGCTTCGATGGGGGTTTCCCAATAATCGACCTCGTGCCACAGGTCGATGTCTTCTTCGTAGCGCATCTGCCTGTTGAAGAACTGGTTGACCACGTTGAGTTGCTCCAGCTCGCCGACTTGTTTTTGCGTGGCCAGCAACTGCTGCCAGGCATCGATGCGCTGCCGCCCTTCACCCAAAGGCCCGTACAATGCCTGCGCACGACGGCTGATCAGCGAAAAATCCCAGTCGGCATGCAGCCCGCCCAGCATGACGCCGGCCAGCAGCAGTGCGCAGCCTAGCCAGCGCAAAGTCCGAGGGATCGCGAAACGTACCGCCAATGCGTGGCATCCAGATCAGGCAGATGGAAATCTGGCTTGATGGTGAAGGTTAGTCTGCTAAAAGACAATGGCACGGTGAGATCACCGCCAACACGCTAAACTTTGCATTACGGGTGCAATAAAAAGATCGCAGCCTTCAGCAACTCCTGTGGCGAAGTCTGCAGGAGCTGCCGAAGACTGCGCCTTTTGACCGTTTGACAACCCGTCAGGCAGTCACTAGTGTCCATTTGGATCCAAATACTTCAGCCAATCAGGGTGCGTTTGTCGTGACACAGAAGCCCAACCCTCTCAGCAGCATCAAGGTCAACGGGCCGATTCCCGCTCATCTGGCACGCTCGGTGATCGAAGAAACCCTGCGCGCGGCCATTCTCGACGGTCGAATTCCTTGCGGCACCGCCCTGCGTCAGCAAGACCTCGCCGACCTGTTCGGCGTTAGCCGCATGCCAGTGCGCGAAGCCTTGCGCCAGCTTGAAGCGCAAGCGCTGCTCAACGTGATCGCCCATAAAGGCGCGGTGGTCGCACCGTTGGTTCAGGGCGATGCGACAGAGACCTATGAGTTGCGGATCCTGCTGGAGTCCGAAGCCTTGCGTCGGTCGATCCCCCTGCTTGAAGACGCCGATTTCAAACAGGCTGCACACTACATCGACGAGTTGGAAACGGAACACGACTACACCGAGATCGGCCGGCTCAATCGCCTGTTCCACATGGCGCTTTACAACAAAGCCCCCAACCAGCGGCTGCTGAAGCTGGTCGAAGACGGGTTGAACGAAGAGGAACGCTTCCTGCGATTCAACCTGGAAGCCATGGGCCTGGGCAAACTGTCCCAGGAGGATCACCGAGCGCTGTTGCGGGCCGCCGAGGACCGGGATATCGAGCACTCGGTGATGTTGCTCGAAAACCACCTCAACCGGGGTGTCGAAGTCATTACGCACTACCTCGCAAGCCCTGAGGCGCAGCGCAGGAAAACCTCGAAGTAAACCGCGGTGACAACCCCGAGCGAGCCATTGAACGGCTCGCCGCGATTTCTGGTTGATCCGCCCCTGGACTGCTCGACGAACAAATCTGCTTACAAATCCCCCTTTCGCCCACACCGCGCCGGTGTGCAGCGACTTCATGCCCACTCCCAAAGCCCTGTCACCCACGAGCCCGATAATTGCACCTATCAGATCATGCAGGGGTGATAGCGAGCGCCGTGAATTACGCTCACTCTTGAGCTGCCAACGAATAATGACGGGCGACGCACCGCACCCCGGAGCAGTCACCCGCACCACAAGAACCAACGGAAGGAGTCTTGTCACGGGAAAGGAAGAACCGGCGTCGCTCCCAGCCAACTTCCACCCCCTCAGATCACATCAATGACCCAAGTAGAAAGTTGCTTCGAGTGAGGCATTCACTCTTTATTTGAATTTTGGCTTATATACGCCGAAAGGAGCAACTACGCCCAAATAAAACTTTATATAAAAGTCTTATTGGAACTTGTCGCACTCGAAAAAGTTAAACTTTCAATTAATTAAAAAAACACTTGCCCGACACTTTATTCATGCATTAGTTTTTCTCCGCCGCCCACAAACACCGGGGCCAAGCACTACTCAGCGATTGCATAACCCTAATAAGCATCAATTCAATTGAGGCACCCGCTCGCCAATAGAAAACTTCAAGCAACCGTTACTTATTGATCAACACCCCCTCAACGGCATTCCAGATCACTTATAGGCTCGCTCATGAAAC
>NZ_JBFTML010000093.1:0-10726 GCF_056396925.1 Pseudomonas sp. 05N433
TGCGCGGTCCACGGTTGGTGTTGTTGGTGGGAGACTGGTCGACCGAGAAGCCTGCGCGAAGTACCCATTGGCTGTTCAATTTGTACGCCGTGCCGATAGCGTGAGCCCACGTATCATGCCAGTTCTGTTCTTCGGTAATAGTGCCCAGCGAGCCGCTCAACAAAGGGGGTAAACCCGTGTTCTCGATGGTTAATTCTTTAAAGCGACTCCAGCGTGTCCAGGTACTCCCCAAATATAGAGTCCAGTCATTATTGAGCTGATGAGTCACCGAGAAATCCACTGACTCTGGGGTATCCACATCCAGCGAAGCGTCATAACTCCGGCCGCTGACCCCCAACACGCTAAAGATGCCGTCGGTGACCTTGGTCTTGGCGTCCAAGTGGTAACTGACCTTGGAATGGTAAGTCATGCCCAAGCGAGTTTGGTCTGTAGCCTGCACCAGGATACCGGCGTTGAAACCGAGGGCCGTGTCATCGCCCGTGCTTTTGAGTTTTCCGTCATTGCGACCTGGGCTAAGTGGATTGGGCACCATCCCGGACAGCTCACCGGTGATGCGGTTGATGGTCGGACCGAAGCCGATCGAAACTTTGTCGTTAAAGGCATAGCTGATGGTGGGCTGGAACGTAAGGGTCGTGACCTCACTTTTGTTGGCGTAGTAACGCCCGGCAAAACCGCTGCCATAGTCAGTCATCAGACCGAAAGGTACATAAAAACCTACACCGAACGCCCAATGCTCATCGATGGGTTTGACGTAGTAACCCATAGGCACTGTGGTGGTTGGCACCATGTCGCCGTCTTCCTGGCCTCCGAATGTACTGCGGGTTTGGCTTATGTCAGTCTTCGCGAATAGAGTCGCCGCGCCCACGCTGACCTGCTCTCTTTTCAATCGAGACATACCCGCCGGATTACCGAATACCGTGCTCGCATCTTCAGCGGATGAGGAGCGCCCGGCAAACCCGGACCCCATCCCACTGACGCTTTGTTCATTGAGAGCGAAACCGCTTGCAAACACATTTGAAGATGCGAGCACGACAGCGAGGCCAAATGGGCTCTTGAGCAATATTTTTTTCATTGTTTGAACTCTATGGGATCACTGAGATGAAGCAGTAGAAGCAACGGCTCACCATATTTATTCATGTGACCAATTCAGTCAACGGTCACAATGCGAATAAATGAAATGCCCTTCGACGACTGGAAGAAGGGCAAAGTGAAAAGCCGTTTTGGTGATGTGTCGCTTACACAGGCATGACGTAAAACCGTTAGCCGAAGGTCAAGGCATGAGGCTACGCAAAATGAGGTTGGCGGTGAGCGTGGGCGCCTCCTCGACATAATCGAGGTTGTACTGCAGGAGTAAAGGATTGACGAAAGGCCGCAAAGCCAGATGTATCGCTTCTACTGTTTCGTCCAGGGGAGTCTTGCGTTCAAATTCGCCGATCTCTCGCCCCTCCCGCACGATTTGCAACACGAAGCGTTTGATCTGTGCGTCATAAGCCTGCGTACTGGGCCAGCTTTCCGACGCCGCAAATGCTGCAATGTCATAGAGTTTTCGGTCGTTAAAGAACAGATTCACGCCTGTGGCGACCACAGTTTTGACCAATCGTCGAAAGCGTTCCGTCGGCGACAGGTCTTCTACATTGATCGCCTGCTCCACAGCCGCGACGATTTCTGCCAGACAATTTGCGCAGATGGCTTCACCGATCGCCTGCTTGGAATCAAAAAATTTGTAGATGTAGGCCTTGGAAAACCCAATGGCCCTAGCCAGGTCGGAAACCGTGGTTTTGCCGTAGCCGTACTGACTGAAGTGTTCGTTGGCCGCCGCAACAATCTGGTCTCGAATGTCGTGATCGGCTGGGCCACGGGGGCTGGGCGAAGCTGAAGATATTGATGGCTGATTCATGGGAACAGCTTACTCATCCTATCGAGGACTGACAACTTGTGACCGACAAGATATATAGTCACAAATCGGCCATTTTGAACGACTTTTCCGAACGCCCACAAACTTCATCACTTGAGCCGGTCGACAGTGGCTGCCTCGAGGAGTTGTTGCAACAGATTGGCTAACCCTCCGTATGTCGAGACCAAGCACTGCAAAAGGAGTAAATTTTGAGAGTCCTTGCCCAAGTGGTGTCTATAATTTTTCAGATATCGGCCCCATTGGTCAGTGAATACAAATGCCCGCAGATGACGACTCGCTGCCCGGTTCTGAAATTCTCTTCGATGAAGCTGATTGTGGCTTACTGCTTACCGCAGAAAATGGACAGATCGCACAGGTCAACCTCACCTTCTGCCGCTGGATTGGCTACCGCAGGAGTGAGCTGGTCGGTCGTCACATCCAAGACCTGATGAGCCCTGAAGGGAGGACGTTTCACAGGACGTACTGGGCGCCCCTTATGCAAATCCAGGGCGTGATCGCTGATGTCAAATTCGATCTCGTTCACTACAACGGACATTCAATTCCGATGATGCTCAGCGCCGTCCGTTGTGAGAGTTCTGCTGGCATATTTCATGAAATGACGCTGTTCAAAGCCGAAGATCGGCAAAGATACGAGCGTGAGCTGCTCCATGCCCGAATGCTCGCAGAAAGACATTTGGCAAAACACCTCAAGGATCAACGGGTGATGGATATCACCCAAGACAAGCTGCGCATCACTTACGCCGCGGCGGAAGACCGGGCCCTGTTCGCCGAGCAGCTTATCGGGATTGTCAGTCACGACCTGCGCAACCCATTGTCGGCGATAAAAATGGCAACAGAACTGCTGGGCCGCAGGGAGATGGATGCTAAGCAGGCACAAATCCTTGGCCACATCACCCACTCCGCAGAGCGCGCGCAGCGTCTGGTGGCCGATCTGCTGGATTTCACCTTGACGCAGGTCGGGCGAGGTATCGCAGTTCTGCCCAAACCCGTCGATCTACACGAACTGGTGGCCGACTGTCTGGACGAGTTGAGTCTGGCGTTCCCCGGGCATGAATTGACCCACCTGCGTTATGGGCAAGGTGACTTTACTGCTGACAGTGATCGACTCTATCAGCTCATCGGCAACCTGGTCGCCAATGCAGTCGCCTACGGTGCTGCCGATAGCGGAGTCACCGTTTCTTCGCGCATCGAAGATCCAGCGGTCATTATTACAGTCCACAACCTTGGCACACCCATACCACCTGAGTTGCTCAAGGACCTGTTCGAACCGATGATCCGCGGCAGTCATGACAATGCTGAACTTAGAAGTGTCGGGCTGGGTTTGTTCATTGTTCGTGAGATCGCCAGGGCGCACCACGGCGACGTGGCTGTAACGTCTTCTCTAACGAGCGGAACAACATTCACTGCAACCTTTCCTCGCACCATAAATTAGCTTGGGTTGACCTTCGCTCAACCCCGTCGCCCTCCTTTGCTAGCCGTCGATAGCGTGGTGTGTTGCTTGCCAATCTGGTCCGCGAAGACTGGTGCCCTTCAACGACAAAACGCCTACCAGTTTACTGTTCGCCCGCAAATTGCCCAATCGCTCAGGCTGGGAAAACACTGGAGTAAGCCGAACGGGGTGTGTCCTGCAGCCACGGCGCACTCCTCGAGCACATGCAAATTAGCCGAGGTTGCCGCGAGGTGCCGCCGTCGAGACTGGTTCGGGGAACGGAACTGCGAACGAAGGTGTCATCTGTATTAGGCACCATGGTGTCGCAATCCTGTTGGGATAGAGAGGTGGTTTTCATGAACAATATTATCTACATCGTCGGGGCAGTTGTGATTGTCCTGGTTATTCTGTCGTTTGTCGGCCTTGTATAGCCTTAGCTGCCAGCTGAGAACCGTCCTGATGGCGCCTGCCTGACAGGGTGTATTTATGTTGCTACCCCCTGCCCTCGCAACATCGCAATATCCCGCTTGGGGGGTACGCCAAACAGACGGCTGTATTCGCGGCTGAACTGCGATGGGCTTTCATAGCCGACCTGGTAGGCTGCGCTTGATACTTCCTGATGCTCGTTGAGCATCAATCGCCTCGCCTCGTTCAATCGCAACCACTTCTGGTACTGCAACGGGCTCATCGAGGTGAGCTGGCGGAAGTGGTGATGAAAGGTGGGTGTGCTCATCTGCACTCGCGCCGCAAGTTCTTCGACGCGAAGCGCCGAGGCGTAATTCAACTTCAGCCAGTCGATGGCTTTTGCGATGCGATAACCCTGGCCATCGACCGAGGTAATCTGCCGCAACCTGGCGGCCTGATCACTCTTCAAGAGACGATAGTGAATCTCGCGCTGAATCAGGGGCGCAAGCACAGGGATGGCTTCGGGTTCATCGAGTAGCGCCAGCAAGCGCTCGAACGACGCCAACATGGCAGGCGTTACTGAACCAATCCCGACACCTTTCACCACTGATCGATCACGGGTTGGCGGCAAGTCACCCTGCACTATCAGCTCAGCCAGCATGCGCAGATCGAGCTTCAAAGTCAGCCCCAGGCATGGCTGCTCCGGGCTTGCCGCCAGCACCTCAGAATTGGCGGGCAAGTCCAATGAGGTGATCAGAAATCGCGACGTGTCATACGGGTAGCCCTCGCCACCTACCCAAAGCTGTTTCTCCCCCTGGGCGACGAGGATGATGCTTGGCTCGACCATGCAGACGACGGGCGGCGACGGATGTTCGCGCCTGAAAAAGCCCAGGCCCGTAATGGGCGTACCGTAGTCACCTGGTTTCGGGATCTGCTCGCTAATGATCCGCGCAAGCGTTTCTTGTGGCGACAGGTGTTGAGCAGCGGTGTCGTGTTTGATCGTCATGTTCGCCTTGTACCTCTTCGCTGAACTCTAACTCGCCCGCTTACGACCGTCCTGCAAAAAAACAGAGACTCATAGAATCAGGCAAGTAATCCAGTGCAATGCACTACAGGGAGTCTGGGCAGAGCCGGAAAATGTTCATCCGACAAAGCCATTGAGGACTCTCCCATGCTTGTACAAGCCTATGGTGCTCATGCGGGCGACAAGCCCCTTGAACCGTTGCAAATCATTCGCCGCACACCCGCCACCCATGACGTTCAGATCGATATTGCCTTTTGCGGCATCTGCCATTCGGACTTGCACCAGGTGCGCGCCGAGTGGGCGGGCACGCAATTTCCCTGCGTACCGGGGCACGAAATTGTGGGTCGTGTATCGGCGGTCGGCGCGCATGTTGTGGATTTCAAAGTCGGCGATCTGGTCGGTGTCGGTTGCATCGTCGACAGCTGCAAACACTGTGAAGACTGTGCCACGGGGCTGGAAAACTATTGCGACGGCATGGTCGGCACCTACAACTTCCCGACCCCGGACGCACCTGGCTGGACGCTCGGCGGCTACTCACAAAACATCGTGGTGCATGAACGTTATGTTCTGCGTATCCGCCATCCCGAAGAACAACTGGCCGCCGTCGCACCACTGCTGTGTGCGGGCATCACCACCTATTCCCCACTCCGTCACTGGAACGCCGGGCCGGGCAAGAAAATCGGCGTGGTCGGCATTGGTGGCCTGGGCCACATGGGCATCAAGCTGGCCCACGCGATGGGCGCCCACGTCGTGGCGTTCACTACATCCGAATCCAAGCGCGAAGCGGCGAAGGAGTTGGGCGCTGACGAAGTGGTGGTATCGCGCAACGCTGAGGAGATGGCCGCGCATGCCAAGAGCTTCGACTTCATCCTCAACACCGTCGCAGCCCCCCACGATCTCGATGCCTTTCTGGTTCTACTCAAGCGCGATGGTGCGCTGACCCTGGTCGGTGCGCCCGCCTCGCCGCATCCATCGCCCAATGTGTTCAACCTGATCATGAAACGACGAACGATTGCCGGCTCGATGATCGGCGGTATCCCCGAGACGCAGGAGATGCTGGATTTCTGCGCCGAGCACGGCATCGTCGCCGACATCGAGTTGGTCCGGGTCGATCAGATCAACGAATCCTATGAGCGGATGCTCAAGGGCGACGTCAAGTATCGCTTCGTGATCGACAACGCCACATTGGCTGGCTAAGCGAAAGGCGCCAGCGAATAACCACTCATCAAAAGGACTATCCAGTGAAAGGCATTTTGCTTGCCCTAGGGCTGCTTGTTACCTCTTTTTCTTCAACGGGAGCCGATTTGTCGAACGGCGCGGACAACTTCTACAAAAGCGAAAAAGTGACGGTAGAAAAGGTCACCTTCAAGAATCAATACGGCATGAAGGTGGTGGGCAATCTGTTCATCCTGAAGAACCTCAATCCTCAATCGAAGAATGCCGCGATCATTGTCGGTCATCCAATGGGGGCAGTGAAGGAGCAGAGTGCAAACCTCTACGCCACAAAAATGGCCGAACAGGGATTTATCACACTGTCGCTGGACTTGTCCTTCTGGGGTGAAAGTGAGGGCACGCCTCGCCAGGCCGTTTCGCCTGATATCTACGCCGAAGGCTTCAGTGCCGCCGTGGACTTTCTCGGCTCTCGCCCATTGGTCGATCGTGAACGTATCGGCGTCATCGGTATTTGCGGCAGTGGCAGCTTCGCCATCAGTGCGGCCAAGATCGATCCGCGTCTAAAGGCCATCGCCACCGTCAGCATGTACGACATGGGCGCCGCCAATCGTAATGGCCTCAAGCACAGTGTAACGATCGAACAACGCCGCCAAATCATTCGCGAAGCGGCGCAGCAGCGCAACGCCGAATTCTGGGGTGGCGAAGTCCGCTATACCAGCGGCTCACCACTGAAGCTGACCGGCAACGCCGTGGGTGACGAGTTCTACGATTTCTATCGCACACCGCGTGGTGAGGTCACCCCTGCCGGCGCATCGGCACAGACAACCACCATGCCGACGCTGACCAGCAACGTGAAATTCATGAACTTCTATCCGTTCAACGACATCGAGACGATCTCCCCTCGCCCACTGCTGTTCATTGCTGGCGCCTGGGCACACTCACTCGAGTTCAGCGAGGATGCCTACAAACGCGCGGCAGAACCTAAAGAACTGCTCATCATTCCAGATGCCGGCCATGTGGATCTTTACGACCGGGTCGACCTCATACCATTCGCCAAGTTGACCACGTTCTTCAAAAGCAACCTGAAGTAGCACTGAGCAGTGCCCTGGCCGGGCATCCGTTCTCACGCGCGGCCTCGTTCCCGGGGCCGCGACGCTTCGCGCATTACGGGATTCAATCAATGATCCAACACACGCTCTCAGCCCCGCGAAAACCTGAACAATCATGGGGTGCCGTATTCGCCATGTCGCTCGCCGCCTTCGTCCTGGTGGCATCGGAGTTCATGCCCGTCAGCCTGCTGACACCGATTGCCGCCGATCTGCATATCACCGAAGGGCAAGCGGGCCAGGGCATTTCAGTCTCTGGGCTGTTTGCGCTATTCGCCAGCCTCCTGACCGCTTCGGTGGCGGCGCGGGTCGACCGCAAGCCACTGCTGTTGTCCCTGACCCTGCTGATGATCGTTTCGGGAACCGTGGTCGCGTTCGCGCCGAACTACTGGGTGTTCATGGCCGGCCGCGCGCTGATCGGCGTAGCAATTGGTGGTTTCTGGTCATTGTCGGCGGCAACTGCCATACGCCTGGTGCCTGACGACCAGATCGCTCGCGCCATGGCAGTCGTCAATGGCGGCAACGCTCTGGCGACAGTGATTGCAGCACCTCTGGGCAGTTTTCTCGGAGCCTTCATCGGATGGCGCGGCGCATTTTTGTGCGTCATCCCGGTCGCGGTAATCGCCAGTCTCTGGCTTTGGGCGAGCCTTCCTGCGATGAAGTCGCAAAGCGGTTCAGGCACTGGAAATGTTTTCAGGCTGATGAAAAGCACACCGGTCGCGTTAGGCATGGCGGCGGTCAGTGTCTTTTTCATGGGCCAGTTCATGCTATTTACCTACCTGCGCCCGTTCCTTGAAACGGTCACGCACGTCAGTATTTCCATGCTGTCACTGATGTTGCTCGTCCTCGGCCTGGCAGGCCTCGCGGGAACCTTCCTGATTGAAGCATTCTTGAAAAATGGCCTGCATCGCACCCTCATCGTCATCCCGATATTGATGGCGGCGATCGCACTGGCACTCGTTTCGTTCGGCAGCTCTGCGACTACCACCACCGTCTTGTTGGGCCTCTGGGGGCTGGTTGCGACCGCGGCGCCGGTGGGATGGTGGACATGGCTGGCCAGAACATTGCCAGAGGATGCTGAAGCCGGAGGCGGCTTAATGGTGGCGATCATCCAACTGGCCATTGCATCCGGCGCAACCGTTGGCGGGCTGGTATTTGACTCGAACGGCTATCGAGCGACTTTCGAGTTGAGCGCCACGCTGCTGGGCGTGGCGGCAGTTCTTGCCTTCCTGGCGGCACGCGCTGCCTCGCGAGAACCTGTTGCATCGGAGAGCATCGCTTGAAAAAACACAAGACATGCCAAGGCGAGTCTTGTGTTCCTTGTGGGGCAATCGGTTGCAGACTGGACGGTAAAATCAGCGTGCGCTGTCGATGATTTGGCCACCGTCAGGCGTCAGGCTATACCCCGTCAAAAATTGCCCATCCTTGCTGGCGAGAAACAGCACCACCGGTGCGATGTCCTCTTCGGGTGATCCATAACGGCCAAGTACGTTAGTGGGCGCAGGCACATCGGCCGCAATACCCCAAGCGTCTGCGACCGGCATGACATTGTTCACCGTTCCTCAAAGGGCCGTGGACGTTGATTACTAATTCAGGGGCAGATGAATCGCTGCTGGCGCCGTTCCGGGCAAACAAAATGATCACCCTTGAAATAGCTGACAGCCGACTGCTCTATGTACAGGCTCAAGGGACAAGCTTTCTTCTCTCGATAGGGACAGACAAGACAATGCTTGTACGTGTCTCACCGTACGCGTTGATCTTCGCAATGATATTTTCGATATCGGCCATTGACCTGGCATAGATCCTGATCAGGTAGGAGTCGTTACCCGTGACGTGCAGGCACTCAACGACTTCGGGTATGTCGTTGAGCGTCGCTATCAATTTGGATTTCGCAGGCTTGAGGGTGGTCATGCCGACGACAGCAGATATGCCGAACCCTAGTTTGGTTGGATCTAACTGAGCGCTATATCCCTTGATAACCCCAGAGTCTTCGAGCTTTCGCAACCGATCAGTGGTGGCGGGAATAGAAAGACCTGCGTGCTTGGACAGCTCCGTGATGGAAATGCGACCAAAGTCCTGCACCTTCCCCAAGATTTTGATGTCTATACGGTCCATGTAAGCTCCCACAGCAAAAAGTATAAATTTTAATGAAAAGCACCCGGTTTTCATTAAAAAATAATGCACCAAAATAAAGCAGAGTGCTAGTCTATTTGCAGCCCGGTAAAGCCTAACAAGAACCCGGGTAATCAATAGCTCTGAATCCTTAGCGTTACGCACTGCATAATAAAATATTCTCCTCCAGGGATGGTGTTCGTATGGAAGATGAAAAAATAAAGTGTGAAAAAAAATCCTATCCATCATTCGCGAATTATATTGGAACGCAAGTCCTAAGTTTTCGTGATTTCAAGATGGATCAGATTTTTATGTATCTGGCTGGCGTCGCCCTTTTCTCGGTGGGGGCCAAGTTTTTCATAGTCAGTCAACTGGGGACTGACCCCTTAGATGTCCTGATCATCTCGATAAATAAAATACTCATGCTCGGAATGGGCGTTTGTTCGGGTATCGTTTCTCTATTCTTTCTGCTGTGGTGGATGCTCTGGAACAAGAAATATCCTCCGATAAGCCCATTTGTTACAACCACACTTACAGGTCTGTTGATTGACCTCTGGTCCGTGCTGGGGCTTGGAGAGTATTTGATTGTCAGAGTGAATGAGTACACGATATTGGCGATGGGTCTGGTGCTGTGTGCTTATTCGTCTGCACTGATTATCATGAGCGGTATTGGTATCAGAATCATGGACCTTGTGGTGCTTACCATGGTGTCCAAATGGGCGTGGTCATTCACCAAAGCCAAAATGATAATTGAAATTGGCATCTTTTCAACCGGATGGCTTCTAGGCGGGCCCTTCGGTATGGGAACCATTGCATTCTTGTTGGTCATAGGCCCTCTTATACAGCCATTCATGAATATAAACGCCAGGCGTTTTTCACTTAAGAATTATGGATTGACCAGCGTTTCTTCCGCCTATCAATAACTACTAGGGGATTGCTGCCACTGTGGCGGCGGGATTGTTTCGCCTCGACTATTTAAACCGATGATATTGACAGCAACTTCCGTAAAATGAGGAGTAAGAGATGGACACTACAAAAAATAAAAACTGGACCTTGGAAAGCACGCCTGCAAAGTTGGAAGAAATACTCCCGAACGGCGTTGTAAAGTGTCATCTTTCTCCCCGAAACTGTGTCATTCAGGAGGGTAAAGTAGGTTTTTGCAAGGTGCGCGGAAACAGAGGCGGCCGGTTAGTTACATTGAATTATGGCAAAGGCGTTCACAGCACCGAAGAGACCATCGAAACCGAGGCGGTATTCCACTTTGCTCCCGGAGAGCGAATCCTTTCCCTAGGCAATATCGGCTGCATGCTTAACTGCGGCTACTGCCACAATTGGAAGACCTCTCAGGCCAAGTATGTGACAGACAAAGATGTTTACTACTATACGCCTGAACAGGTTGTAGAAACCGCCTTAAAGCATGGTATACGCGTTATCTCCTGGACGTATAACGACCCTGTTGTCTGGCATGAATTCATCCTCGATACGGCAAAGCTGGCAAAGGAAGCGGGCTTAATCAATTTATATAAATCAGCTTTTTTTATCAGTGAAGAAGCCATTGATGA
>NZ_JBFTML010000094.1:0-12813 GCF_056396925.1 Pseudomonas sp. 05N433
TGCTTAGTAGAGACTCAGAGAAATTTGGCTCTTCCCCCAAGGAACTACTAACGAGAGCGCGTAAGCTAGCAAAAAAATCCGGACTTAACGGGATCTTTTTCATTGGGACGCCAGGTTCAAAAAAAGACTCACTAACCCTTGAATTACCAAATCAGACGTATGATGCAGTGAGTGCCTACAACTATCAGTACGGACCATCAAAAGCTCCGGAGATTCGTACTCTATCCAAAAGCTATTCGGAGCTGATGGATGGCTACTCTCAATCTTGGAACTTTACGTTGAAAACAAGCCCCTTACCTTACGTCATCCCAGTGACCTCGGGGTGGGATAGAACTCCTTGGGGTGGAAGCAGCGATCCAGCGCACGACAACTCCTACAGCACCCCTGAGGAATTTTCAGAGCATTTATCCAGGGCAAAAGCAGAACTTCTTGGCAACCCCAAAAAAACGCTAAACACAATCATTATTTGCTGCTGGAACGAGTTCGGGGAAGGCTCTTATATTGAACCCACTAAAAAATTTGGATTCGACTATCTTGAGCAAATACATAAAATCCTCAAAACCCAATAGCCTCTAAAGCAAGCTGTTTTTTCGCCTTTATTAGATTAAGCGGGTTGAGGGAGTTCGAGCTATCGGCAAGAGAGGTGTTACTGGCGGGGAATAGAGAGAGGATCTGCGGTTGCAACATGCCGGCGGGCTGATTGGTATTTCGTGCCTTTTCAGCGCACCCAGTACCTTGAAATCAATAACCCCATCAACACGCCGATACTATTTGCCAGCATGTCGTAGGGTGAAGCCGTGCGCAGCGGCATCATACCTTGCGCGGCCTCGATGATTACGCCAGTGAGCAAACAGCCCACGGCGACCCACCGAAATTTCACATTGGGAAAGGCCAGCCGGCAGCTGCATGTAAATACCAGAAAGCCGATCCAGTGATGGAGCTTGTCCTCTTCGACGAACAGTTCCGGGATCGGCTGAGCGCGCAATCCCGCGAACAGCAGTATCGCCGTTACCATGGCAAAGGCCAGGCACCGGAGCCAGAACGGCAATTCGATCAAGCCTTTGAGCCATGTGATCATTCGGTAATTTTCTCGAAGTTGTTGTAGAACAGGCTGCTGTCACGCCCGTCGGTCATGGTCTGCAATGAGTAGGCACGGCTCAGGCGCGCACCACCATCGCGAGTCAGTGGCGTCCAAATGATATTGGCACGACGCATGGTCGAGGTACTCAACAGCTCGTCGAACGGGATGGAAATGTAAATGCCTTTGTCAAAGCTGCCCTCGCCATATTCCGCCTTCGACGCCGTGGTCAGGGTGACCCAGCCGCCAAACTTCACGCCGTTCTTGAACTCCCGTGACAAGTCGACGGTGGTACCCCAGTCCCGTGCCAGGTAACGCCCGACGCTGACCGCTGCAAGCATGTCATTGGGCAATTCAGTATAGCTGGTGACATGACCCGTTATGGTCTGGTAATCGCGCAGGCCGAAGCCCTGATCAAAGTCCCGCTGGCGCACAAAGTTCAGATCGGCGCCCAATGACCAGCGTTTCCCCGTGGGTCGATACAGCACTTCGCTGCCGACCCCGGCATACATGGATTCCAGATAGCCGCCATAGACCATGCCATACCAGTCCCGATCCAGCTGCGCCGCGTGGTTGAACTGGAACGTTGGCATCGTCACATCGGAGGTGGTCAGGTATTGACGCAAATCGGTGCGCACTCGCGGCAACCCGCTCGGTGCGTCGTAGGTGAACTTGTCGTAGTTGTTCAGCAGGTTGACGCTGAGCAGGCCGCTCCACCAGGTGTTGCGGGTGAAACGGTACTCCGCATCGGCATCAGCGGTGAACTGATAGAGCAAGCCATTGGGGCCGCCAATATTCTGTTTGTAGCCCAGGCCCAAGCCATAGCTGAACGGTTCCAGCGCCTGGGTATAGAGCGTGGTTTCCCGGTGTGCAGTCGCCGGATTGACCTCGGTCGTACGGTGCAGATCCTTCAGCGGCTGGTCGTTGTTCACCACCGCGCGGAATGTTTCCCGCGGCACGCTGGTTTCTTCGATAGACATGTCATAACGCTGATTCACCAAGGTGAACCAATCGATGTCCTGATTGACGCTGTTATCGAGAATCCGGCTGGCCCGCCCGACAGCCTTGGCCGAATAGAAATAGCGAGACTGCTCGCCATACACCATCAACTCCGAGCCGCGCTGGGTAATGCGTTTGACCTTGTAGCCGGCATTTTGCTGCAGCCGGTTGGAGACATCGGCCCAGTTGACTTGATCGGGCGGAGTCAACGGTGCCTGCGCGGGCAGCCGCTCGGCGGGAGGATCATAGGTCTTCACCGGTGCCTTGCGGCTGACAAAGTTGGTGTGCAGGGTGATGCCGAACATCGCCGTATTGCCACGCTCCCAACCGGCGCTCAGGTCGACGCTGTCGGCCAGCTTGTAGACCACACCGACGTTGATCGGCAGGTCTTGCTTGAGCGGGTTGTCCAGTGGCTCGTTCTTGTAATCGTTGCCCTCGTACTCGATCTTCAGGCTCAGTGGTTCCCAGGGCGTTTGATAGGCAATCCCGCCAAACAACGAAGGATGGCCCCTGAAGTAAGCGTTGGTGTTCACGTCCCCTGCCCTGGCGACAACTGCAGTGCTCTGTGGAGCCCGGTACCACCGATATCCCGGGCGCCGATAGCGACCTGCGGGGCCCAGTGAGTTTCTTCCCAAAGCCGCGCTTTCAAGTCGATGGCCTTGTCTTTGAAGCTCTGGCCGTCGCTAAAGTCCTCGGGGCCGTAATTACGGTTGGTGATCGCTGTGTAACGAAACGACCCTTCCAGCCAATCGAGTGGCTGCAAGGAAAAACTGTAGCGCGAATAAGGGTCGGTACGGCTGGCCGTGACGCTCAACTCCCCCGCCGGGGCCATGCGCGCGGTGGGGGTCTGTAACAGACCGACRCCACCAAAATCACTCTGGGTGTAGCGCGGTTCACCGTGAGCCAATCCGCAGGGCAGGAGCAATGCAGCAGCAAAACGTAACTTCAACGGGCACTTCAAGGGGCCACCTCAGCCAGCGGTTGAGTGGCGAGAAACTCGGCCAGTTGTTGATTGAGCTCAGGGGTCGGCGTCTCGAGATCGTCGCTCCTGATCGGCACCAGGATCTTGCTGCCGGGCGCCACAACGATGCCGTCCTCACGATTCCATGCCGCCACGCCCACGCGCCGAACCTGGCCGTCGGGCTGGATCAGCCACAAATAATCACCCTCGGCGTCGCCAAGAATGGCGCAGTCACGGGCATAGGCACGCACTTCCTGCAGGGCTCGGTAAGGCACCTGACAAGGCTGCGCGACCGCCCCGAAAACTTCCACGGTGGACGGCCGCTGGGGGTAAATCAGATGGTCGCCATCATCCAGCAGCGCGTTGCGGGCGAACCCCGTTTCCACAGCGATCGGATCGAGCACCGCGACCTGACGTCCGGTGACCGGTAGCTGCTCGACCTGCTCATATAGGCGCGCGCTCAATTCTGCTCGCGTGTTTTTGCCATCGAGCAAGGCCCCCCGTTGCAGCAGTTTCAGATCGAACAAAACACCCGCCTTCAAGCGCGTCTGCTTGTCCACTAATGAACGGTGCAGCCACGCCGCGCCCAGCCAGTAACTTTCGGCATTGGGTTGGGCGTTACGAATGACATCCAGCAAGCGCGCACCGGGCTTGATTTCGAATTGACCAGGGCTGCGCACGTCACCGCTGACCGTGACGGCCGCCTGGCCCACGCCCGGGCCGATCAACAGCAGACCAAGCAAGAAAAGGTTTGAACACTTCACCGGGCAGCTCCCCGATCACGGCGCACCTGCACGATTTTCAGAAACAGTTGCGGCGTCAGATGCTGCTCGCTGCGCAGGATGAAACCGTCCTGGGGGTCGACCCAGTAGCGGTTGGTGGCGCGGAAATTCAGGGTGGGTGCATCCACCTGCTCGTCGATGCGCAGCAAGGCGTAATCCTTGTCCAGAATGCTGATGGTTTCGATGCCATGGGGACTGAAACGGCTGTTGACCGCGATACCGATGCGGTTGCCGTTATAGATGTCGATCCAGCGCGTGCTGGTATAGCCGTCGGGCAAATGCTGAAGGCCGCGTTTGAAGGGCGACTCTTCATTGAAGCGAGTGCCATCCAGGGAAACGCCCAGCCCGACAGTGCGCACCACCAGGCCGTCGCGCATCAGCAGCACTTGCTTGCCGGAAGCGACCCAGAACTGCAGGTCGCCCCGCCGACGAGCCATGGCCATCACGCCCTCACTGGAGGGGGTGGTGACCAGGATCTGCGGATATGGCACAGCGTCGACCTGAGCACGAGTCAAATTGATAGAGGCAGGCCCCGCGACAGATGTTTCAAGGGTGTCCCAGGAGGCCTTCATCAACGGGTTACACCCGCACAGCAAGAGCGCCATCGTCAGACTGGCGCAGGTAGGCAAAGTTTTCACGGCGGGATTGAGCCTTATCTGCTGTTGGCTTCGCTGAGATCGTTAAGTGAGCTGGCACCGGTCCCCAGGACAGTGGCCGTAGGCAGAAGCTGACTGATCAGACGGTTCCAGCGCGTCACGCCGGCCGGGCCGACATAGACGATGTCTTGCGGTTGCAAGTCGAAACGGGTGGCCAGTACCAGGGCCGAAGGGGATTCTGCGTCGAGCTGGAACACCTTGGCCGGTTCGGTTTCCAGGTGGTCGGCGCCGCGAATCACGTACACCGCATTGCCGTTGGAGGTGGTCTGGTTCAAGCCCCCCACTGTGCCCAGCGCATCGGTCAGGTTGATCGACTTGCCTTTGAAGCTCAGTGCGCGAGGCAAATTGACCTCACCCATGACATAGATCCGCTTTTGGTCGTTATAGGGCAGGTACAGCCGGTCGCCGCCCTTGAGGTAAACGCCTTGCAACTGTGAGTCCTGGCGATTGAGGGTGTCCAGATCGAGCTTGTATTCGCGCCCGTCCCGGGTCAGCGTCAGGCCTGACAGGTCTGCGTTCGAGGGGTCCACACCGGCCGCGCCAACGGCCTCCACCACGCTCAACGGTGTGGTAGTGATTGGCTGTTGGCCAGCCTTGAGCACCGCACCGGAAATCACCACGGTCTGGCTGGCGAAGCGCAATACGCTGACGTCGACCTGGGGGCTTTCGACAAATTGCGACAAGCGCTCGGCAATAAAGGCCCGCAACTCTTCGATGGTTTTACCGGCCGCCGGGATATTACCGATGTAGGGATAAAACAACGTGCCGTCCGGACGCACCAGACGCCCGTTGGCATCGAGTTGCTGTTGCGGTCCCGAAGGCGCCGTCAACTCGGGGTGATCCCAGACCGTGATAAATAACAGGTCGTTGGCACCCACGCGATAACCGCCTGGAACGTAGGACAACAACGCTGGGGGAACGGATTCGCGAACTTGCGTGGCGGCATCCATGGCAATCAATTTAGGCGTGATAGGAATAAGCTCCACCCGGCTACTTTCCGGAGAGCCGTCACTGACCATTTGACTGGTGTCCATGTGTTGACCAGGCGAAAACATACAGCCGTGCAAGCTGATACTTGCCAGCATAACAACAGATAATCTACGGATCATAATGGCACTACGCTAGTCGAGGGCAAATCTAAAACAAGATCACCCAGAAAGTTCTGAGTGATCTTGAACAACATACTTCGCGGGGTTTAGTTGGTACCCGTCGTACCACTAGTACCGGTTGTGCCACCCGTTCCAGAGGTACCGCCATTGGAACTGCCTCCAGAGTTTGAAGCGGCCGCCGCAGCGCCGACAATGGCCGCGCCGATCACCACGGTTTCTGCGACCGTCACTCCCCCAACCAGCGGGGTACTCAAGGACAATGGCTCGCTCACCTCTTCGCTCACTGCTTCGCTCGCCGTTTTGCTCGCCGTTTCGCTCGCCGGCTCATCCGCCGCCAACGCTGCAGTGCTCATGACAGCCAGCAAGCCGGCCGTAAGTAGTTTCTTCATATCAGACTCCTTCTCGACATCAACTCTGCATTAGATTTGAGACTAAGGGACCGGGAATGGAACAGCAGGTGAATGAACTGACACCCGTCAATTGAACGAGACAGTTCATGCACATTGCCTCCTTTGGAGAATGTCATTTATAGGGAGTGCATGCCATACGCCAAACCTCGTCACATCATGGACAAAAGCGCTTGCACCGAGCAGGACTTATTGACGGAAAAAGGCAATTTTCCAAGATGTTTGCTACATGAGAAGGCATTTTCGGCACAAACTCCCGAGCAAAAGTCACTCCCCCTTCACGCCTATTGTTATTATTAGTCAGGATTTTCCCGGCATCCTGTCCCGCTAGGTTCTATTGTGACTGAACATTCAAGGCTAAATAACATCAGGTCATAAATAGTTAATGTTAACTATAGACCAATATTAACCCGTCATTCCCCGTTCAACACCGCGCGCAAGCGTGGGTTGCGCAAGTCTTTTTCCGAGAGTTGAGGCGATTCAACGGGCCAGGTAATGCCCAGCTCCGGATCATTCCAGAGCAGCCCACCCTCATCCTCGGGGAAATACAGATCGGTGCATTTGTATTGAAAATCGGCGGTATCGCTGAGCACGCAGAAGCCGTGGGCATAACCCGGCGGCACCCATAGCTGCAGATGGTTGTCGGCGGTCAACTTGACCCCTACATGTTCACCGCAAGTGGCCGATTCGGGATTGATGTCCACCACCACGTCGTACACCGCACCTTGGGTAACCCGCACCAACTTGCCCTGGGGCCGGGTCCGCTGGAAGTGCAAACCGCGCAATACGCCATACTGCGAGCGTGAGTGATTGTCCTGGACGAAAGGCAACTCGATGCCGGCGTCGCGATAACGCTGTTCGTGATAACTCTCGAGAAAGAACCCACGGGCATCGCCAAACACCTTGGGCTCGATAATCAGTACGCCGGGCAATCGGGTGTTGATGACATTCATTTCGAAGGCTCCGTCGTCAGTACGCGCGCCAGGTATTGTCCGTAACCGGTTTTGTGTAACGCGGTGGCTTGTTTATCCAGTTCCGCAGCCGACAACCAACCCTGGTGATAGGCCACCTCTTCAAGGCAGGCCACCTTCAAGCCCTGCCGCGCTTCGATGGTCTGGACGAAATGCCCGGCCTCCATCAACGAATCATGGGTCCCGGTGTCCAGCCAGGCAAAACCACGCCCCAGCACACTGACGTGCAGATCCCCGCGTTGTAGATAAGCATTGTTCACGTCGGTGATTTCAAGCTCACCGCGTACCGAAGGCTTGACTTGCTTGGCGATGCTCACCACGTCTTTGTCATAGAAATACAAACCGGTGACAGCATGGTCGGACTTCGGATGCGCAGGCTTCTCTTCGATCGAGATCGCCTTGCCGCTCTCGTCGAACTCGACAACGCCAAAACGATCCGGGTCGCTGACTCGATATCCAAAAACAGTGGCACCGGTCTGTCGTTGTGACGCTTCGCGCAACAAGGCGCTGAAGCCATAACCGTAGAAAATGTTGTCGCCCAGAATCAGCGCCACATTGCTGTCGCCGATGAACTCCTCGCCGATCAGAAAGGCCTGCGCCAGGCCATCAGGAGAAGGCTGTTCTGCATAACTGAGTTCAATGCCGAAAGAAGAACCATCACCCAGCAAGTTCTGGAAGTTGGGCAAGTCCTGGGGCGTGGAAATAATCAATATCTCGCGAATGCCCGCCAGCATTAATACCGACAGCGGATAATAAATCATCGGCTTGTCGTAGACCGGCAGCAGCTGTTTGGACACACCACGGGTAATGGGATGCAAGCGGGTGCCGGAGCCTCCCGCTAGAATGATACCTTTCATAGGGGATTCCCTTCGAAGTTAAATAGAGGCAGGTTTTGAATGTTTCAGCCAACGTGGCCAAGACGCTCGGACCGGTATTGGCCGTTGAGTATCCGTTGCCACCAATCTTGATTATCCAGATACCACTGAACCGTTTTGCGTATACCGCTTTCAAAGGTTTCCTGTGGTCGCCAACCAAGTTCACGCTCAATCTTGCCTGCATCGATGGCGTAACGACGATCATGCCCAGGGCGGTCGGTGACGAAGGTGATCAACTCCTTGTAAGAGCCCTGCCCTTCATCGCGGGGGCGCAACTCATCGAGCAGCTCACAGATGGTTTCCACCACTTGCAGGTTGCGCTTCTCGTTGTGTCCGCCGATGTTGTAGGTTTCGCCCACGATACCGCGCGACACCACTTCGACCAGCGCTCGAGCATGGTCTTCAACAAACAGCCAGTCGCGGATCTGCGAGCCATCGCCATATACCGGCAACGGCTTGCCGTGGATGGCATTGAGAATCACATGAGGGATCAACTTCTCGGGGAAGTGGAAGGGCCCGTAGTTGTTCGAGCAGTTGGTGACCAGCACCGGCAGGCCATACGTGCGGTGCCAGGCGCGCACCAGATGGTCGGAGCCGGCCTTGGACGCCGAGTACGGCGAGCTCGGCTCGTAGGGCGTAGTCTCGGTGAACAGATCGTCGGTGCCTTCCAGGTCGCCATAAACTTCATCGGTGGAGATATGGTGGAAGCGAAAGCCCTGTTTCTGCTCCGCCGCCAACCCTGACCAGTAGCGGCGGCTGGCCTCCAGCATGCTGTAGGTGCCGACGATGTTGGTCTGGATGAAATCCGATGGGCTGTCGATGGAACGGTCCACATGGGATTCGGCCGCCAGGTGCATTACCGCATCGGGCTGGAAACGCGCGAACAGCTCGTGCAGCGCCGCTGTGTCGCAGATATCCACCTGCTGGAATTCATACCGGGGGCTACCCGCCACCGACGCCAGGGACTCGGTATTGCCGGCGTAGGTGAGCTTGTCGATATTGAGCACGCTCACATCGGTATTGTCGATCAGATGGCGAACGACGGCGGAGCCGATAAAACCAGCACCGCCGGTGACGATAATACGTTGGGTCACTTGCTGTACTCCTTGGGATACCACTGGATCAGTAATTTTTCGTACTGGGAAAGGATGTTTTCCCAAGTGAATTTTTCGTTGAAGCGGCGGGTGCTTTCAGCCTTCATCGCCGCGATCAAATGGCTGTGGTCATCGCGCAGGTACTTCTCGAACAACTTGGCGCAGTCGTGCTCGTCATCGAAGTACACCGCCGCATCACCGGCGACCCAACGGTTGAAATGGTTGTTATGGGCAATCACCGAGCAGCCGGCGCCCAATGCCTCCACCAGCGAAGGGTTGGTGCCTCCTACTTGATGGCCATGAATGTAAAAGCGGCTGAAAAACCGCAGCGCCCGAACCACCGCCGCCTCATAGATGGCACCGGGGAAGATCACTTCCTTGCCGGCCGCGTCCATCACCCGCTTGTGGTACTCGTTCTTCTCTGGCGTGAAGTTGCCCAGCACCACCAACTTATGGTTACGGCGCTTGCTGCTGAAAGCCTTGACGACCTGCAGAAAGGAGTTCTCCGGCTCCGGCCGGGCGATAACCACCGAGAAACCATGGGGCTCCAGGCCATAATCAGCCAGGGCGGTCGGGTCTGCTTCGTTCACCCGGTCCCCGCCATAAGGGATCATGGTGATCTTCGAATCCTTGACCCGGGTGGCCAGGTGATCCTTGATTTTCGGGTGGTCGGCCACCAGGTGGTTGCCGATCCAGCAACCTGCTCGCTCGTTCAACCAGAACCAGGTCTTCGCCACCAACCCCCACTTCTCCCGTCGCCATTCAATGCCATCCATATTGATGACATTGGTCTGGCCCTTGACCCGCTGCAGAATATTGAACGCCGCCGTGTTATAGCCGAGGGTCAGAAACAATCCCTTCTGGCCCAGCGCATGGACGGTAGCCTTCCAGTCGAAAAACACCGTGCCCGCCACGCCGGTGTTGGCGATCGGGATATGAATGCGATGAACCCCCTTCCATTCACTGGTCGATATACCGCCGGAACCGTCTTCCTGGCAGTAGACAGTGACTTTCCAGCCCTGCTTGACCAAGTAGAGGGAGAGCTTTTCGGCGAAGGTTTCAAAACCGCCGTGTTTGGCGGGAACGCCGCGGATGCCGAGGATATAGAGGTTTTTCATAGAGGCTTTTTGGTTCTTTAAATGTGAGGTGGTCTCAGATTTACCTGAAGTTCTTAATGTACTTTTAATCCGCTCTAAATATTGGATTTATAGTTTCTGGCTTGCTCAATGCGTGAACTTCCGCCGCATTCACCTAAACAACAGTCGAGCTGCTTTTAACGGAAGTTTCCAGTATTGAAACGATGTTCTTTTTATAGCTTTTTATTGAGAATTTTTTGTAATAAGTATCAAGCGCGCACTTACTCAGTTTTTCGTACAGAGGACTGCCCGGCGAAGGAAGTCCTAGCAGGACATCCTCAAGGCTGCTTTGATTGGCAGGGATGAAAAGGAAGCCATCTTTTTCATGGTTAACGATCTCTACCAAACCACCATGGCCCGCAGCTATCACTGGTTTTCCGACAGAGTACGCTTCGATCGCTACTCGACCGAACGGCTCCGGCTTCGTAGAGGGGACAACAACATAGCTTGCCCATTGAAAATGCTCGGTTGGGTCCGAGCAAAAAGGGAAAAATTCGACGTTGTCGGAGATCCCATATGATTTTACTTTTTCGATTAAATCCTTTTCCAGATATTCGTACCCCTCAAAAGGGCTACCCACTATCCTTATGCGAAAGTCATTTCTTGCGTTATTGGCCAATTTTCCAATGACATCAATGAAAAAGTCTTGCCCTTTCCAGGTGTTTATCCTGCCGATCAGAAGTAGATTCTTACAGTCTCTTTCAGTACGCAGCGATGGGACGTTGTAAAGGGGGGCTACACCATTATAAATTACTGTTCCAGGAAGATTAAAAGCGGATTTCGTAGCCTCGGAATTGAATATTAGTTTTGCACCTGAGAACCGTAGGAGTAAACGGAAGATCCCAATGAGTTTTTTGTCGGGAATTTCTCTGATATGGCAAAAGAAACTTTTCTTGGAAAATCTATAAAATCCGGCAGCGACCAGCGCGGACAACATAACGGTCGTATTTATGTATATTGCATTAAACGCCTTATATTTTTTTGCATAATACAAGGTCGCCTTGATGAGTTCCACGCTATAGCTGAATGGTTTTTTTAGCTTCTGCTTTCTCAGTATTCCATAGGGGTAATACTCTATTTCGGCCCCCATGCTATTAACTAGCGGAGAGAGGTCTCCAAGAAAAGGCAGAATGCAGTAAATTCTCTTTTTTACGGAAATCGACTCAATTGCCGTAAGGAAACTTCGATCTGAACCGTACAGCTCGGAGCTTTGATGAAGGCAAAGTATTTCATCTCGCATATGATTTCCTTGGACTCAGCACATGTAGTGCAAGTAACATCAGTGATAAATACCTGATATTTCTTTCTTTAAGGCATGTATTCAGGCTAAACAACAGCACATATAATGATATTTTAAATTTATGATATTTTACGTAATCGAAAACCAATGGCCTCGACAGTATGAGGTTTCGGAATCGCTGAACCTTTTTGGCATAAGCTTGTCCGCCCTCTCTGAGTGCCGAGCTATGGGGAATTGATGTCTTGAGAATAAATATTTCGTTATAGCAGTTCGCGTAGTCGATGAAAAATCGTGTATCAACCCCATAGAAACTCAAGCGCTCATCAAACTTTAGGCCCCGCGACAGCGCTTCTTTAGATATGACAGTCCCGCTCATCATTGCCACTATATTTTTAGATGGGACGGGACCTGTCGCCAAACTCTGTAAGTTCAATGCTCTGCCACGAACCCCCTTTATGGTTCCAGGTGATATAAGGCTGTGATTGAACAAAATTTGAGGCACCGCCACTGGCACACGGCTCCTGAAAAACAAATCCAAACTTGATATATAATCATTAGTTATGCTGGAGTCGTCATCCAAAACTATAAAATAGTCCGAGCCTGCACTATTGGAGATCAGAGTGTTGTATACCTTCGAAAGGTGCTCGTTTTTTCCACTGTGGTGATACGTTATTTGGCCAGGCAATGTTGGGATTGATGCCTCTCCGAATCCCTGCTCAGAATTATCCCAAATTGAAAACTTTGGGATAATTCCTGCCGACTGAAAATCCAGGGTAGCTAGCGATTTGAGCGTAGTGGTTAAACTAGGGTTGGTAGAGTAAACCACAACAAGGAAGTTAACTTGTACAAGCTGGCTCTGTGTGAGTGTCATGACAAACCTGAAGGTTTAGCTACGATTGAGTTGAACTAATGACATTTGTCGATGTGCGCCGATTAAGGTCTAGTGTTGCTAGAGGGAATAAGATTACATTAACGCATGCAATGGTACTCCCGATGGCAACTGCTGCACCCAACGTGCCCCAGCCCCCTAAAAGCCAATAAGTCACGAACGGAGATAGTGCGACAGTCAGATACAGCGCCACGTTAAGATGGTGAATATTTGAAGCGTTCTGGTAATAATATCCGCACACTGATGTAGAGCAATTTACAAAAAAGCCTAACAATACGATGTAGCATGCGACGTGGAAGCTTTCCGGTATTTGTTCACTAAACCTGACTAACGCCAGCAGCGAAACCAAATAAATGCAGGAGAAGGAAGTCAACTTCTTTGTATTGGACCAAAATATTTTTTTTATGGCTCGATAGTCTGATCGACTGGCAAGCTCTGAAAATCGAGGCGCAGATATAGAATTTATTGATACCGATATGAAGGTTGAAAGCATTGCCAGTCTTTGGAGTATATTGAAGACGGAAGCAAATGAAGCTCCTAAAAGCAAGGAGGCCAACAGATATGGCAACCAACCTACTAGCTGCGTTCCTATTGTTGCGGATGCATACTTCAATTG
>NZ_JBFTML010000095.1:0-10244 GCF_056396925.1 Pseudomonas sp. 05N433
GGACAACAGGCTGGCCAGCACTTGAGGCCCGCTCTGATAACTTTGCCCACGGTAGAACGTACCGCTGAGTTCGACACGCTCCGGCAGACGCTTGATCTCAGGCGCTACGCTCCCCGCGCAGCCAGCCAGGCCGGCAACGCAGCCAACGATCAGTGCCAAAGATCGAATTCGAGAAAATACCCGCACCATCATCACTCTCTTGTTCAGACGCCAGGCGATCACGCAGCCGGCTTGGCCGTCGATCATAGGATGCCGCGCGACAGCGGTATAGCCTTAACCGGCAGTTGTTTGCATTTGATAGAGCGAACGGGTTGATGACAGGCGACCTTTGGTCAATAGCCTGAAACACAGCAACGGCTAGACTGTCCTTTACCAAGGAAGAGTGTGCGCCCGCGGCAGGGCAAAGAGGAGGCACTGATGAGCCTGACAATGACCATTGTGATGTTGATTTCCGGCTGGCTGGCAGTGGCCGCCGCCATGTTGTGGGGCGTTTTGCRCATTACCCGTCGGCACCATCACCACCCGATTAAATCGGCGCCCGCGGCCAAAACCGATAAACCGGCTACACACCCCATCACCGCGCACTGACTGGCGCTTTTCAGTCGTACAAACAAAAAACGGCCGCCTGGACTCTCGCAAGTTCAGGCGGCCGTTTCGTTTATCGGCGATTAAGCTTCTGCGGCAACGCGCCTCTGTTTGGCCCGCCGCGACAGCATGTTCAAGCCTTCGATCGTCGCCGAGAACGCCATGGCCGCGTAGACATAGCCTTTCGGTACGTGGGYGCCGAAACCTTCGGCGATCAGCGTCATGCCGATCATGATCAAGAAGCCCAGCGCCAGCATCACCACCGTCGGATTGTCGTTGATGAACTTGGCCAACGGGTCAGCAGCCAGCAACATCACCAGGACCGACACCACCACCGCAATGATCATGATCGGCAAATGCTCGGTCATGCCGACAGCGGTAATGATGCTGTCGATGGAGAACACCATGTCGAGCATCAGGATCTGACCGATGGCGGCGGCAAAGCCCAGGGTCACGGTCGAGGTGGCCGACGTCGGATCTTCCGGCGACGGGTCCATGCTGTGATGAATCTCGGTGGTCGCCTTCCACAACAGGAACAGGCCGCCGGCGATCAGGATCATGTCCTTCCAGGAGAACGCGTGGCCGAGAATGTCGATCACCGGTTCAGTCAACTGGACGATAAACGCGATGGTGCTCAACAGCGCCAGGCGCAGGATTAACGCCATGCCGATACCAATGCGCCGCGCCTTCTGGCGATGCTGCTCGGGCAGCTTATTGGTGAGGATCGAGATGAAGATCAGGTTATCGATGCCGAGCACGATTTCCATCACCACCAACGTGGCCAGGGCGACCCAGGCGGTAGGGCTTGCAGCGAGTTCTAAAAGGTATTCCATGGGTCAGTCCTGACTCGTTGTAGACGGTTTAGATTTCCTGGGACGAAGAATCGGTTTTGCCCGTCTCTTTGGCCGGTTGTTCTTTCTTGCTGATCAGGCCACTCGTGGCCTCGCTCAACGCTTGTTCTGCGGCTTTGTGGGTATCGTCGATCGCCTGTTTGGCGCTTTCGGCGGCCTTGCCCATCAATTGCTGAGCACTTTTCTCGGCCTGGTCGCAACCGGCCAACACCAGTAAAGAGGTGATCAGCAGCGCGGTGGTTTTAAGCTTCATGATGCTTTCCTCGATAGAACAGACAGAACCGAAAGGCAATCCGTCGATAGCGAGGCAGTCTAAAGAGGCAAATACTTCAGGAAAATTCGTATTTTCAGCGGTTATACTTCGGTTTTTACGAATCCATAGCAAAACACACGCTACGGGGAACATGAATGCTGAATTATCGACAGCTGCATTATTTCTGGGTGGTGGCCAAGACCGGCAGCATCGTGCGCGCCTGCGAGCAGTTGAACCTGACGCCACAGACCATCAGCGGGCAGATTTCCCTGCTCGAACAAACCTATGGCATTGAATTGTTTCGCCGGGTCGGGCGGCAACTGGAACTCACCGAAGCCGGACGTCAGACCCTGCCCTATGCCGAGCAGATGTTTCAACTTGGGGGCGAGCTGGAGCTGATGCTGCGGGCGCAGCCCAATGAGCAACAGATTCTGTTTCGGGTGGGCGTCGCCGATGTGGTGCCCAAATCCATCGTCTATCGCCTGATCGCGCCGACCATGGAGTTGAGCGAGCCGCTACGCATCACCTGCCGCGAAGACAAACTGGAACGATTGCTCGCCGACCTGGCGATTCAACGCCTCGACCTGGTGATTTCCGACAGCCCGATGCCCTCGCATCTGGACATCAAGGGCTACAGCCAGAAGCTCGGCGAATGCGGTATCAGCTTCTTCGCCACCGCCGAACTGACGGCGCGATACGGCCAGGATTTCCCCCACAGCCTGCACGGCGCCCCGTTGTTGATTCCCGGGCCGGAAACCGTGGTGCGCAGTCGCTTGCAACGCTGGTTTGCCGAACAGCAGATCCAGCCGCGAATCGTCGGCGAGTTCGACGACAGCGCTTTGATGCAGGCTTTCGGCCAATCCGGTAGCGGGATTTTCATCGGCCCGAGCGTGATTGCCGACGAGGTGAAACGCCAATGCGGTGTGGAGTTGATCGGCCAGACCGACGCGGTGCGCGAGTCGTTCTATGCCATTTCGGTGGAACGCAAGGTCAAGCACCCCGGCATTGTCGCCATTACCGAAGGTGCCCGACGCGAGCTGTTCACCGAGATGTAAAGCCTCAGGCGCAGACTTCGCGAGGTTTGAAGGTCATCAGCGCCATGGCCAGGAGAATCGAAACCAGGATAAAACCGGCTGCGGCGAAACCCAGTCCACCCAGGCCCACACTGTCGATCACCCGGCCGCCAACCATGGCGCCCAGGCCGATCCCGAGGTTGGCCCCGGCAATGTTCAACGACGCCGCGAAGGCCGGCGCTTCAGGCGCCGCCTTCATCAACCGCACATGACTGACCAGGAACAACGCCGCCTGGGTCACCCCCCAAATCCCCATCGCCGCCGCCAGCCCCAGCGGCGAGTGAATGTTCGGCACCAGCGTCACCATGCCGGCAATCATGAACGCGCAAAACGTCATAGAAGCGATCAGCGGGTGACGATCCACCGCGCGACCGCCCAGCGAGTTGCCGATCAGCCCGACCGCGCCGAAGCCCATCAGACACCAGCCGACCACGGTGCCGTTGAAACCGGCGAGGCGTTCAAGAATGTCGGCCAGGTAGGTGTAGGCGGTGAACATGCCGCTGAACACCAGGATCGACAGCAGAACATGACCCAGCATCAGCGGGCTGCGCAGGATCTTGAACTGCGAACGAAAACTCACCTGATGCTGGTGCAGGCTGGTTTTCGGCAAATAGATAAACAGCAGCAGCGCCTTGGCAAACGCAATCACCGCCAGAATGCCGAAAGCACTGCGCCAACCGAACGCATCGGAAATCAACGTGCCGACCGGAATGCCGAATACGGTGGCGCAGACGATGCCGAAACCAATCTTGGCAATCGCCCGCCCGGCGTAGTCCGGTCCGACGATGTCCACCGCGGTTTCACTGGCCAACGCCCAGAACACCGGCAACCCCAGCGCCGGAATCAACCGGGCAATGGCCATCACCCAAATGTTCGGCGCAAACGCCGCCAGCGTGTTGGCCAGGCCGAACATGATCAACACGCTGATGAACAGTTTGCGTCGTTCAAACCTTGCGAAATACGCTGTCAGGAACGGCCCGAACGCGGCCACGGTGAACGCAAACAGGGTCACCAGCAAACCCGCTTGAGGGATGCTGACGTCCAGGTCACGGGCGATTGCCGGCAACAGGCCGACGATGATGAATTCCGTGGTCAGCACCGTGAAACCGGCGGCGGACAACAGAAGAATGGGCAACAGCATGCAGAACTCCAGGAAAACGACGACACCAGCGACAGCCCGAAGGCCCACTGGCAGAACTAGAAAATGAGGATGGCGAAGCTTAACAGAGTGTTTCCAAACGAAGTTGCACGAACCTGCAAATCGCGTTGAACAATCGGGTGGCAGATCGTCACAGGTCTGAAGGATCGCGGCTACGCTGTGATAAAGTCCGCGACCCGCGAGATTGACACCTTGCTCATCGGCCATTGATTGGCATTGATGTGGCGACCCCTTCGGTTCCCTCCATGTAGCCTGCCCGGCTTTTTGCTGCATGAGCCAAGGAACCCTGCACCCTAATAAAATCAGAGATACCGTTATGACCGCTTCATCCCCTTCTCTTTTGCAACGCCTGAAACGCAGCAGCCTGGTCACGCAAATCATCATCGGCCTGATCGCCGGGATTGCCCTGGCCCTGTTCGCGCCTGAGGTGGCGAAGTCCACCGCCTTCATTGGCAAAGTATTCGTGTCGGCGCTCAAGGCTGTCGCGCCGATTCTGGTGTTCGTGCTGGTCATGGCCTCGATTGCCAATCATAAGCACGGCCAGGAAACCCATATCCGGCCGATCCTGTTTCTGTATCTGCTGGGCACCTTCGCCGCAGCCGTGGTTGCAGTGATCGCCAGTACGCTGTTTCCGTCGAGCCTGGTGCTGTCGACCCAGGACGTTGCGGTCACCGCGCCGGGCGGCATCAGCGAAGTGCTGCAAAGTCTGTTGCTGAGCGTGGTCGATAACCCGGTCAGCGCACTGATGAACGCCAACTTCATCGGCATTCTGGCGTGGGCGATCGGCATGGGCATTGCGATCCGCCATGCTGGCGAGACGACACGCGAAGTGCTGGACGACCTGTCCAATGGCGTGACCGTGATCGTGCGCCTGGTGATTCGCTTTGCGCCGCTGGGGATCTTCGGTCTGGTGGCTTCGACCCTCGCCACTTCCGGTTTCGGCGCATTGATCGGCTATATGCACCTGCTGGCGGTGCTGCTGGGCTGCATGCTGTTCGTCGCGTTGGTGATGAACCCGGTCATCGTGTTCTGGAAACTGCGCCGCAACCCGTATCCGCTGGTACTCACCTGCCTGCGCGAGAGCGGCATCACCGCCTTCTTCACCCGCAGCTCGGCGGCGAACATTCCGGTCAACCTGGAATTGAGCAAACGCCTGGGCCTGCATGAAGACACCTATTCGGTATCGATCCCGCTCGGCGCGACCATCAACATGGCCGGCGCGGCGATCACCATCACTGTGCTGACCCTGGCCGCCGTGCACACCCTGGGCATCGCCGTGGATATTCCGACGGCCATTCTGCTCAGCGTCGTCGCGGCAATTTGTGCCTGTGGCGCCTCGGGCGTGGCGGGCGGTTCGTTGTTGCTGATTCCGCTGGCGTGCAGCCTGTTCGGCATCCCGAGCGAAATCGCCATGCAAGTGGTGGCGGTCGGCTTCATCATCGGTGTGTTGCAGGACTCGGCGGAAACCGCGCTGAACTCCTCCACCGACGTGCTGTTCACCGCGGCGGCTTGCCAGGGTGAAGAGTTGAAGGCGCAGCGTTTGGCGTAAACGCACCGACGAAAACGAAAAAGCCCGCCAAGGCTTACACCTTGGCGGGCTTTTTTGTACCTGGGTGGTTTAGAACGCGCCCATGTAATCGCGCTTGCCCACTTCCACACCGTTGTGACGCAGCAGCGCGTAGGCGGTGGTGACGTGGAAGAAGAACTGCGGCAGACCGTAGCTCAGCAGGTAAGCCTGGCCAGTGAAGCGCTTCTCTTTAGGGGTGCCAGGACGGGTCACGATTTCGATGCCTTCCTTGCCGTTGATCTGCTCGGGTTTGATCTCGCCGATGAAGGCCAGAACCTTGGCGATCAACGCTTGCAGTTCGGCGAAGGTGGTTTCGGTGTCGTCGTATTTCGGCAGTTCGATTTCAGCCAGGCGCGCTGAAACGCCCTTGGCGAAATCAACGGCGATCTGCACCTGACGCACTAGCGGGAACATGTCCGGGTACAGACGGGCCTGCAGGAATGCGTTCGGGTCGATGTTTTTCGCGGTAGCGTGGGCTTCGGCCTTGCTCAGGTTGTTGCTCAGGGCGTTGAGCATTTGCTGGAAAACCGGAACGGATGCGGCGTACAGGGAAATAGTCATGGCAGTCTCGTGTGGTGACGGGAGTAAAAAACGTGGAGCGATTATAGCCATGCCGGCGCGCCCTGCGACTTGTCTTTTATCCAGCAAGGATTAGGCTAGGCGGCTCGACTGCCTAGGGAAAAGCGCGATGAGCACTGAACAAGAGACGACCTTCGACGAACCGCGGCTCAACAGCACGGAAATCCGCATTTTGGGCTCGTTGATCGAAAAACAGGCCACCAGCCCGGAAACCTATCCGCTGACCCTCAATGCCCTGGTGATTGCCTGCAACCAGAAAACCAGCCGCGAACCGGTGATGAACCTCAGCCAGGGCCAGGTTGGCCAGAGCCTGCGCGCCCTTGAAGGTCGCGGCTTCACCCGGCTGGTGATGGGCAGCCGTGCCGACCGCTGGGAACATCGGGTCGACAAGGCGCTGGAACTGGTGCCGGCCCAGGTGATTCTGACGGGGCTGTTGTTCCTGCGCGGTCCGCAGACGGTCAACGAACTGCTGACCCGCAGCGGCCGCATGCATGACTTCGAAGATGCCGAACAGGTGGTGCATCAACTGGAGCGCTTGATCGCCCGAGGCCTGGCGCTGTTGATCCCGCGCCAGGCCGGTCAGCGCGAAGATCGTTACATGCATGCGCTGGGTGATCCGGCGGATATCGAAGCGATCCTCGCGGCCCGACAGAACCCGGTGGAACGTGGCACCGGTGGCGGTGTGTCGGTTGAGCGAATCGAAGAGCTTGAAGCGCGGATTGCGGCGCTGGAAGAACGCCTGGCGCGCCTCGAATAACCCTTCCCGATGTACCGAGTTCCCTGTGGCGAGGGAGCTTGCTCCCGTTCGGCTGCGAAGCAGTCGCAAGGCCGGCAAACTCGGTGTGCTGACTGCTTTGGGGCCGCTTCGCGACCCAACGGGAGCAAGCTCCCTCGCCACAGGTCCAACCGATAATCGGAATTCAGCTCCGGGCAAACGCCACGGCTTTCTGAAACTGCTCATCGGTCGGTCGCACGCCGGTGTACAACACGAACTGCTCCAGCGCCTGGATGGCAATCACTTCCAGCCCGGTGATCACCCGTTTGCCTTCGGCACGAGCACGCACGATCAGCGGTGTTTCCGAGGGAGTCGCCACCACATCGAAAACCGTTTCGGCGGCAGCGATGGCTTCAGGGGGAAACGCCAGTTGATCGGCTTCCAGGCCACCGGTCATGCCGATCGGCGTGACGTTGATCAGCATCTGCGGGCGTTGAGCACCCAGTTCCGCCTGCCATTGGTAACCCAGCGATTCGGCCAGGGCACGCCCGGCGCGTTCGTTACGGGCCACGATCAAGCCGTTTTTGTAGCCGCCATCGCGCAAGGCACTGGCCACGGCCTTGGCCATGCCGCCGCTGCCGCGCAGGGCAAAGGTCGAATCCTTGGGCACCTGGTGGGTTTCGAGCAACTGGGCGACGGCGATGTAATCAGTGTTGTAGGCCTTGAGGTGGCCGTTGGTGTTGACGATAGTGTTGATCGATTGAATAGCCTCGGCCGATGCATCCAGCTCATCGACCAGCGCGATGCAGGCCTCCTTGAACGGCATCGACACGCCGCAACCCCGAATACCCAACGCACGAATGCCGCTGACAGCCCCCGTCAGGTCCTGGCTGCTGAAGGCTTTGTAGTAAAAATTCAGCGCCAGTTGTTCGTACAGATGATTGTGAAACCGCAGGCCGAAATTGCCGGGACGGCCCGAGAGTGACATGCACAACTGGGTGTCTTTGTTGGGGTTCATCTGCATCCGAATCTCCTTCAGTAGCACTTTCAGATGGACGGAATTAACAATTCCACCGGATTGTGGTCGATCATAAGGGTATGTCTGTACCAGACAGCACCGTAAAGAAACCGGTACAGACCTTACACAAAATTTACCCAACGGCTGTGCTGATTTTCAAAAAATTGCTGTCTTAGAAGTATCCCCGCGACAACTTGTGTCTATTGCAGACCCAAGCGCCGGGTCGAAGAACCGAGGACTTATCATGATCCGTAAAATCCCCACAGTAGCCTTGCTGATCGGTGCTCTCGCTATCGCAGGGCAGGCAGAAGCAGGTGGTCGTGGCTGGGAAGGTCCGGCTGTGTTTGGTGCGATCGTCGGCTCGGCAATCATCGGCTCGGCAATTATCGGCCGCGACCGGCCGGTGTATGTAGAGCAACCGGTTTACGCTCAGCCTCAACCGGTTTACGTACAGCCACCGCCCGTTTACTACCAACCGGCGCCGGTCTATGTCCAACAACCGATGTACTACCGCCCGGCACCGATTTATTACGGTCCACCACGCGGCTACTATGGCCCACCGCGCGGCTACTATGGCCATCCCCATGGTTATTACCGTGACGACCGCTGGTAACAGACTCATCAGGCCCCGCCTCAACAGCGGGGCCTTTTTTGTGGCCGCAAGGCGAACGGAGTCTGAATAAATCTCGTCAAGGTCGCTGTCGGGACAGTACCGGCAGGTAAAGTCGGTCATATTTATGTCATGACAGGCCCGCAAGCTTGATCTGTCCATAAACAACAGGTTGATAAAAACAAGGACGACCTCATGCCCACACAAAACCCGCACCGCATTGTCGGCTTGTGCACATCCAGCAAGGTGTACAACGCACTGACCGAGCTCAAGCACCTGGAAGGCCATCGCAGCGCCAAGTTTCTCTCGCTGCTGGCGGAAAACCTGGTGCGCAAAGGCCTGCTCAATGAACAGGAAGTCGTGCATATGCTCGATCAAGTCGTGGACTGATCGCCAACACTCACTGGCATCAATGACGACTATCGAAAGCGTTGATTTTCCACTCAAGCGTCCGATCCGTAAGGTAACCCCACAGATTGATGGAGGTACTTATGGCTCAGGTTCAGATTATGTCCGTTATCGGCAGCGCCGTTCCCGCACCGCTCAGAGCACTGGGATTGCTTGCCTGCTGGTATCTCGTACAGGACGGCGAACCGATCAGCGGCCCGCTCACTTCGCTTCCCGACGCCCAAGCCCTGTCGCAACGTATCGGCTCAGGCCAGCTCAACGCTTAAGGCAGCTGAACCCGCTGTTTGGTATCGACGAAAATCGCCCAGCTCGACATAAACAACGCGGCAATCAACGGGCCGATGACAAAACCGTTCAGGCCGAAAATCGCCAGGCCACCCAGGGTCGAGATGAGAATCAGGTAGTCAGGCATTTTGGTGTCCTTGCCCACCAGAATCGGTCGCAGGATATTGTCCACCAACCCGATCACGAACACCCCGAACAACGCGAGCACCGTGCCCTGCCAAATCGCACCGCTGAGCAGGAAATACGCCGCCACCGGCACCCAGACGATACCCGCCCCCACCGCCGGCAACAGCGACAGGAATGCCATCAACACCGCCCAGAGCAGCACGCTCGGGATATCCAGAAACCAGAAAATCAACCCGCCCAACGCCCCTTGCGTGATCGACACCAGCAAACTGCCCTTCACCGTGGCCCGCACCACCCGATTGAATTTGAGTTGCAAGCGACGCTTCTGGTTATCTTCCAGCGGTATCGCCGCGCGCACTTTGCGCGCCAGTTCAGACCCGTCCCGCAGAAAGAAAAACAGCAGATACAGCATGATGAAAAAACCCACCACGAAATCGAACGTCCCCTGGCCAAAACTGAACGCCTGGGACGCCAGAAACTGACTGCCTTGCATCATGCTCTTGATGATTTTCTCGCGAAGCCCACTCAGTTCACCCATGCCGAAACGATCGAGCAAGTGCTGAAAGTACGGCGGCAAGCTGTGTTTGAACTGCGACACATGCCCGGCAATGTCCAGTTCGCCGCTTTCGATTCGGCCATAAAGCGCCGCACCCTCCTGAACCAGCAAGGTACTGATGATGATTACCGGCAGGATCGCAATCAGCACACATAGACTCAAGGTGCACAGGGCCGTCAGGTTGCGTGACCAACCGAATCTCAGCTGCAACTGATGCTGCAAGGGCGCAAACAGAATGCCGAGGATGGCCGCCCAGAACACCGCACCGTAGAACGGCAGCAGAATCCAGACGAAGGCAACGGTCACCACAGCCAGCAAGACCATCAGCGAAGTGTTCTGGAGCTTCGTTTCGTTCATGTCCGGTCCATGCCAATGCGCAGAAGCGAAAATTCGCGTCCTTATGTTTAGTCCGCCACGGTTGGCGCGAGTGCCATCTGTTTGTTGGTCAAGCATAGATCC
>NZ_JBFTML010000096.1:0-10052 GCF_056396925.1 Pseudomonas sp. 05N433
ATCTGCAAATATTGATCAAGCCTGGATTCAGATCGGGATATTCAGGAACTGGCCCGACAGGACTTTCTACTGCCATTGAGTTGCTTCAGCTGTTTAAGGTGGATATTGAGGAATACGATGTTGATGAGGAATTTCATCGTCGTTGCGAAGCTGGTTGCCTCCTCTCATCTGATCTGAAAAACCTGACTCAATCCAGGCCCGTCCGACCTTCCCGATATTATGAATACATTGAGCGCCCGTCCTATCGCGCCAGAGCTGATGTCCTCCACCTGCTTGAAGAGTTTCCAGCTGTATTGAATCTGGGTCTGCTCGACGAACGACTAATCGATCTATCGATTGGATTTCTCGACAATCCGGACTTCGCCATCACGACTGCTTTCCGAAGATTGGAAGATATCGTTCGAACCCGGATCGGGGTCTACGATAAGAGCAGCAACCAGCTTTTCACGCACGCATTCGAAGGGAATCGATCGTTGCTGCATTGGGATGACCAGGACGCAGGGGAGCAGGCGGGTAAATCCAATTTGTTCAAGTCCGTGACGATGGCTTATCGCAATCCACGCGCTCACCGAGAGGTTGTAATGAGCAGTCGTGAGGCGGTTCGCGAGTTCATGCTCGTCAACCAGTTGTACCTCCTCGAAGCCACTGCGGTACCGCGTTTGATCTAATTCATCGTTTTTTTGCGAGCAAAACTGTCAGAATTTTTTGCAGACACAGGATGCTGATGTACGTGGGGATGACCCGGCCGACTCACATGTTGTGTCTGGCCATACCGAGCTCCTCCTTTATCGGGCGTGCAGGGGTTTGGACGTTTCCTGGAAACCTAGTTTCGCGATCAGGTCGCCCGTGACTGTACGGAGGGAAAATCGGGAATGGGATGAACGGCCGGCGTCATTGGCAAACCCTCGCGTTAAAATCATTGAATGGTGATCTACGTTTAGCAGATGTACTAAGCGCTAACGCTAAGCAGTATTCGAAGCGTGAGGTACCGAAACGGGGTTTCGTGAAAGCGCAACGTATGGGAGGGGGTGATAATGGGCAGTCAAGCTTCTGATTTTTGGGGATGTGGCGACCGGGGATTAGTGACAATGGACAACAGCATAGGAAGTTCCGCCAAGACACATCATTTAACATAATATACATTACACGTAACATTATATTTCAAGATTAGTCCAGCGGACCTATGCCCACGATGCCAATCCGGTTCGCGTAGTAGTTCTCAGAAGTAATCGTGTAAAAAAACGGGAAGTAATCGTGTAAATCGAGCCTTTCGCCTCACGTTCACGGATTTGCTTACAGATACCTGTCGGGCAATCATCTGCGCGCTACAGGCTCTGGCGCAGCCTTTGCGGCCGCTATCGTGCCCGATTTTACGTCATGAGCAGCGAATCCAGAAATGTCACCCTTGATCGGCTGATCATGCACCTTATGCGAATTCGCCTATTCGTTTGATTTGAGTAATTTTTTGGAGACAGCATGTTCGTTTACGGTATTACTGACATTGCAGCGTCCACCCACTAGCACGACGCTGTGTGAAATCTGCAACGTTCAGCATGGAGTTGGTGCACGGATTTCAAGGGCTGCCATTTGCGGAAATGAACAGTCCCGGCTGATTTACATTCCGATAGTCCGTAGAGCTTCTGCGGCCCCCAGCTTCCCTGAGAGCTGCTCTAGAATTTGGAGTGTTGAAAAGCTCAGTAACGTGCACTGGTCCTCGGCCTGTCCCCGACCCAAAACCGCATCCACACGTCCGGCCTCATCACGTAGGCCCAGAAGCCAGCATCGACTCGGCCCCGCCACCACGACGCATGCCACGTACCGGGCAGGCGTCGAGGTAGTCCAGGCCCACCGCCAGTTTCAGATGGCGTTCGGGCCGGGACAGCCGGTTGGTGACATCGAAGCTGTACCAACCATCGTCGAGCCAGGCTTCGGCCCAGGCATGGCTGGCCAAGTGGTTTTCATCTTCGGTGCACAAGTAACCGGAGACATAACGCGCAGGAATCCCCAGGCTACGGGCGCAGGCCAGGAAGGCGTGAGTGTGGTCCTGACAGACCCCGCCTCCGACCGCAAACGCCTCGGCGGCCGTGGTGTCCACGGTGGTTGCGCCCGGGTTGTAGACCATATGGTCGGCCAGGCCGTGCATCAGGTCGATCAACGCCGTTCGATCACGGCGTATGCCGCAGTGCTGCACGGCGAAGGCATTCAGGGCATCGTCCGCAATCGTCAGCTTACTGGTGCGCAAAAACGGCAAAGGCGATTGGCTGTCGCGCTCCAGCTCACGGTCCGAGTCGATATCCACCTGACCATAAGCTGTCAGTACCAAGGCCCCATGGGGTTCGTCCATCGTCAACACATGCAGGATGTTGCCGTACGGATCGAACTGGCTGCGCACCAGGCGCGGCAGTTCCAGGTGCCATTCCAGGATGCGCTGGCGTTCACTGTTCTGCGGCGTCAGACGCAGGAACTGAATGCTGGTGCAGACTTCATCGGCGTAGCTGTAGGTGGTGTCGTGGCGTATGGACAGTTTCATACGGCCTCCAGATAGGACTCGTGAACGGTCTGGCCGAGATGGCGAACCTGGGAGATGAAGTCAGTCAGCCAGAGGTGCAGACCGAAGCCGAGAATCTCGTCGATACCGGTGTAGCGCAGCCGAGCATTCAACTCGGCGGCCAACCGCTGGGCGGCCCGCCCGTTGCTGCCCGGCAGGCTGGCGAGTATATGGTCCAGTTCCTCGATACAGGCATGCAACGAACGCGGGACGTCGCTGCGCAACAACAGCATCTCGGAGACCTGCTCGGCGCCCGGCGCATTGCGGTAGATCTCGTTGAACGCCTCGAAGGACGACAAGGCCCGCAGCAAGGCACTCCACTGGTAGTAGCCGCGCGCGGAGTTGTCACTCACCTCCTCCGACTCCTCGCCGAACATTTCGTAGCGTGCATCCAGCAGGCGCAGCGTGTTGTCCGCCCGCTCAAGGAAAGTCCCCAGGCGAATGAAACAGTAGGCATCGTTGCGCATGATGGTGCCCGAGGTCGCCCCGCGGAACAGGTGCGAACGCTCCTTGACCCACTCGCAGAAATGGCTGATGCCATAGCGCGCCAGACCATTGCTGGCGATGTTGCGCATCTCCAGCCAGGTGGCGTTGATGTTCTCCCACATGTCGGCGGTGATGCGTCCGCGCACGGCATGAGCATTGGCTCGCGCGGCTTGCAAACAGCAATAGATACTCCCGGGGTTGGTTTCATCCAGCGCGAAGAAGTGCAACATGCGTTCGGTGTTGAGCTCTCCATAACGCTCGTTGTAATCGTCCAGCGTACCGGCGGCGAGCAGCGACATTGCCAGTTCGGCGCGGCCATCGGTACGCCCCGCCTGAGGCATCAACGACAACGAGTAACTGACTTCGAGCATGCGCGCCAGGTTTTCGGCGCGCTCCAGGTAACGGGACATCCAGTAGAGGTCCGAAGCGGTTCTTGAAAGCATGTCTTAGTCCTCCACTACCCAAGTGTCTTTGGTGCCGCCGCCCTGAGACGAGTTCACCACCAGCGAGCCTTCGCGCAATGCCACGCGGGTCAGGCCACCGGGCACCAGACGGGTTTCTCTGCCCGACAGCACAAACGGGCGCAGGTCAATGTGGCGTGGGGCGATGCCGTTTTCGACAAAGGTCGGGCACGTTGACAGGCACAGGGTTGGTTGGGCGATATAAGCTTCGGGGCGTGCCTTGAGGCGCGCGCGGAAGTCTTCGATTTCCGCCGCCGTGGCCGCCGGGCCGACCAGCATGCCGTAGCCACCGGAACCCTGGGTTTCCTTGACCACCAGCTCAGGCAGATTCGCCAACACATGGGACAACTCTTCCGGTTTGCGGCATTGCCAGGTAGGCACGTTCTTGAGGATCGGTTCCTCGGCAAGATAGAAGCGGATCATGTCGCCGACGTAGGGATAGATCGACTTGTCATCGGCCACGCCGGTGCCGACGGCGTTCGCCAGCACCACGTTGCCTGAGCGGTAAGCGGCAATCAGGCCTGGTACGCCAAGCATGGAGTCCGGGTTGAACGACAGAGGATCGAGATACGCATCGTCGAGACGGCGGTAAATGACGTCCACCTGTCTGGGGCCGGCGGTGGTGCGCATATAGACGTGATCATCGCGGACAAACAGATCAGCGCCCTCCACCAGTTCCACGCCCATTTCACGGGCCAGGAACGCATGCTCGAAGTAAGCGCTGTTGAAGCGGCCCGGGGTCAGCACCACGGTCGTGGGATTGTCCAGCGGACTGGAGCTCCTCAAGGTGTCCAGCAGCAGGTTCGGGTAGTGATCGATGGGCGCCACACGCTGGGCGGCGAAGAGTTCGGGGAACAAACGCATCATCATCTTGCGGTCTTCAAGCATGTAGCTGACGCCGCTGGGGGTGCGCAGATTGTCTTCCAGTACGTAGTAGCTGCCATCGCCGTCGCGGACCAGATCGACCCCGGCGATGTGGGCGTAGATGCCCCGGTGCAGATTCAGGCCCTGCATGGCGACCTGATAACCCTCATTGGCCAACACCTGTTCGGCCGGAATGATGCCCTCCTTGAGAATACGTTGCCCGTGGTAGATGTCGTCCAGGAACATGTTCAACGCCTGGACCCGCTGAATGYAGCCCCGCTCGACCATTTGCCATTCGCTGGCCTTGATGCTGCGCGGAATGATGTCGAACGGAATCAACCGTTCGGTGCCCTGCTCGTCCCCGTATAAGGTGAATGTGATGCCGGCTCGGTGGAACAACAGGTCGGCTTCGCGACGACGTTGATCCAGCAACTCCAGAGGTGTGTCCGCCAACCAACGCGCGAACTCCTGGTAATGTGGGCGGCAGCCACCACTCGCATCATACATTTCGTTAAAAAAAGCTCGGGACATACCCTACTCCTTGCCGCAATACAGACGGCATTTTCTTATAACTTCGCTATTTCAATAAAATCAGGCCTTACGTTGTTTTAGTGAGTACTGTTTCTGTTGAGCACCTCAGTGTGCGTCGTTAACTTCCTGTCTCATTTGGAAACAAATTCCGCGTGAATTCGGCAACCTGTTGACGCGTTCCGACGCCAGAGACTTGGCCTTTGCGGTTTGATTTCTGGCGCCCCATTTATAACGTTCCCCCATAATTTTTTTTCGATGAAAAACCACACTAGCGGTGGTTTGAAAGTACTTTTGCAAGGGCTGTGCCCAACTATTGTTACGATCGATAAAAACCGGAAAAACCCTTAGACAAGCCGGAATTGCGACACATCGTTTCATTTTTGAGACGAAAATCGATAAGACTACTGAAACGGTTTTTCCACTTGTAACTTGCACAACTCTGGATCGGACGAAAATGGTGCATTTGGCAACTGATTTGAGTTTTATGCCCTACAAGCGGGAAATTCCTACTCACTGTTTTTATTCTCCGTGTAATACAAGGCGTCCAGCGCGGCGCATTGATGAATACCGACGCACTATTRATGGTCAATAAAATGCACCCGGAGATGACGCCTGAAGCGAAGCTGCAAAGTAGTGAGGCATGGAGGACGGCCCGACACTGAGCCTTACCATCCGTACTACGCCAAAACCATATTCCACGCCCCGATGGCCAAGCTACAACGCAATAGGCATTGAGCTAGACAGTTGCTGTCCGACGCACGGCATCAGGCCGCGGGCAAACAGATCAGGATAGTTGATCCTGATCAATAGTTTGCCGGTTGATCGCGTACACGCTGTCGGGCACGCAACGACGCAATGCCATGGATTGCTCACCGCCAGCGTACTCAGAAACATCAGGATGATTGATTCCTGCCTTTTTGGAGCGCCGTCAATGAAGATTTATGTTGAAAAAGACCCTGCACAGAATTGTTGGTGGGTTCACATGGGTCTGTGGATGGCGAGCTTCCGCAGCCTTGATGGTGCCGAGTCTTTTGTCGAGAGATTGAACTCCCGAATCAATGCCCCGCACTCTCTGGAAATGATTACAAACCGTCCTTTGTGGCCGGGAACGATTTCCCGCAGCTCGCCTCTCGATCAGCACGATGAACCTCACTTGGCAAAGCCTGGGCCGAACGTATCAAGCAACTGTTGCCGTACCAGGTCAACACGGACTTGATGAAAGCCTCCGGCAACCCGCGCCCCCGGTTCATGCACTGCCTTCCGGCATTCGTTCTGTGAAATCCGAGCGTCCACGAGCGCTTTGCTTTCCCGGGAAATCCCGCCTGCGAAGCTCATTGGCGCGGGCTAACCCACTGGATAAATCACGAGATAACTTTCGACCGCATCGTCTATCGTTGGAAAAAACGCCGTTTCGCCCAGCTTGGCGAAAAGCCCGAATCGCTTTAGCTTGTCCTTGACCGGATCCTTCATCTCGGCCACGCACAACTTGATACCCGCCCCACGCAAGGTTTCATCGAGTTCAGCCAGCATATCGGCAGAAGTTACGTCCACGCTGGTGACCGGTTCCGACGCTACAACCAGCCAACGCACGGGCGAAGGCGATGTTGCCACGGCGTCCAGTACCCGGTCATTGAACAGCTCGGCATTGGCGAAAAACAAAGGCGCATCCCAGCGAAACAAAACCAGGCCTGGGATAAGGCGCGCGTCGGGATAGCGCTTGATATCGTGGTAACCCCGGATCTTTTCCGGGCTGCCCAGAACCGCCGAGTACGGGCGCCAGCCATCCCACAGGAACTCGATGACGGCGATCACGATGGCCAGGCCGATGCCCTCGATCGCGCCCAGTACGACCACACCGATGGTGCAGACGATCGACAGCCAGAATTCCCAGCGCTGGATGCGATAGATTCGTCGCAGGTCGGTCACTTCGATCAGGCCGATGGCGGATGCGATCACCACTGCCGCCAATGCGCTGGTAGGCAGGTTCTGCAACAGGTTCGGCGCCACCATCAGCAATAAGGCAACGGCGATCGCACCGACGACACCGGTCAATTGGGTTTTCGCGCCTGCGGCCTCGGCCACGGGTGTCCGGGATGAACTGCTGCTGATTGGAAACCCCTGAAAAAGCCCGGTGGTCAGATTGGCGAAGCCGAGCCCGACCATTTCCTGGTTCGGGTCCACATAAGTACGAGTCCGCGCCGCATAGACACGAGAGAGCACACTGGTGTCGGCGAACGAAACGAGGGCGACGGCACAACCACCAATCAGGACGGGGACGATATCAGCCCTGGTGATCCAGGGAATGGCGAATGCTGGCAGCCCCTGTGGGAGCGATCCCAGGACCGACACCCCGGCGCGAGCTGCAAGGTCCAGTACACCAACGGCAACGGTCGCGCCTGCCACTGCGACCAGAATGCCCGGCACGCGTTTATTGCCCTTGAGTAGCAGGATCACCGACAGAGTACTTGCGCCCACCGTGAACGCGGCCCAGTTGGTTATCCCAGCCATCACTGCTGTAGCGATCTCCCATACATTTCTCAGCGGCCCGTCGGTTTCGATCGAAAAACCGAAAAACTTTGGCAGTTGACTGATCAATACCACCAGCGCAATCCCGTTCATGTATCCGTAGCGGATCGGTTTGGAAAGCAGCTCAGTAATGAAGCCCAGACGCGCGATGCCAGCCAGGATGCACACCACCCCCGAGACGATCGCCATCATGCCCGCGAGGGCGATTGCGCGATGCGGATCGCCGCCGGACAGTGGCAAGACGACGGCCAGGATGACAGCAGCCAGCGAAGAGTCTGGCCCAAGCACCAGAATCCGGCTGGGACCGAACAACGCATAAGCGAGTAATGGAACGATCGTTGCGTAGAGCCCGTAAATACCGGGTACGCCCGATGCCACCGCATAGGCGATGCCGACGGGTATCAGCATTGTGGTGAGCACCAGTCCGGCCACGAGGTCGTGGCGCAACCAAATCATTTGGTATCCGCGCAACGTACGCAGTCCCGGGAGCCAGCGGTCCCAGAGGGTCTGGCCGTCGTTCGACTTGCGGTGCGCAATCCGCCCCGGTTCCGGGACGGGAGGCACAATATCCGAATGACTCATGGCAATGCAGCCCTTGGCGGAGACTCGCTCGGCAATCCGTCAGAATTTTTCGGGAATTCGCCGCAACGGATAATCCGGCTCGCGATAACCGCCTGCCTTCTCTTGCAGACCGCTCATTCGTTTTATCCAGATCGCGTGGACGGCCCTTCTGCTCTTGACGTTTAACTCCATCAGGCCCCCGGTGAGTCTAGAACATGATCAGCGATCATGAGGGGCGTTCGCCCTGATGAAAAACCAGAGCGAATACCAACCGAATCGACCGTTGCAGGGTTGTCCTGCAACATAGAATCTCCCACAGGGTTTGGATCAACCTGGCTGTCAGGTCAGCAACACTTCGGCCCTGCCTTACCGCCGTAACGAGCCTCCTGACGTTCGCGAAAAAACATCTCGTAGCTCATCACCGGCTTGTCCGGGTGTTCGGTTTGCATATGCTCGACGTAGTTGTCGTAGTCGGGCATCCCGACCATCAGGCGCGCAGCCTGACCGAGGTATTTACCGAGGCGACTCAGGTCATTGAACATGCTGCCCTCCTCGATCAAGCATCTGGCAGCGCATGGAATGGCGCTTCTTTATCCGTACGTTCTTTGGTGCCCCAGGCGGCAATGCCGACCTTGAGCGCAAAGAACAGGATGCTGAACACCACGAGCAGGAACAACACCGTCAGCGTTGCGTTGGTGTAGGCGTTGTAGATCACATGCTGCATCTGCTCAATGCTCTTGGCCGGCGCCAGCACCTGACCGTTGGCCAGGGCATCGCTGTACTTCTTCGCCAGCGACAGGAAGCCGATCGCCGGGTTGGCGTCGAACAGCTTGATGAAGCCTGCAGTGGTGGTGCAGATCAGCAGCCATACCGCTGGCAGCATGGTCACCCACACATAGCGTTGGCGTTTCATTTTGATCAGCACAACGGTTGCCAACATCAGCGCGATACCGGCCAGCATCTGGTTGGAAATACCGAACAGCGGCCACAAGGTGTTGATCCCGCCCAACGGGTCGATCACGCCTTGGTACAGCAGGTAACCCCACATCGCCACGCAACCGGCGGTGGCGATCAGGTTGGCGGTCCAGGACTCAGTGCGTTTCAGCGCCGGCACGAAGGAACCAAGCAAGTCCTGCAGCATGAAACGTCCGGCACGGGTACCGGCATCGACCGCAGTGAGGATGAACAGCGCTTCAAACAGGATCGCGAAGTGGTACCAGAACGCCATGGTGTTTTCACCCGGCAGCACGTGGTGCAGGATCTGCGCGATACCAACCGCCAGGGTCGGCGCACCGCCGGCACGGGCCAGGACGGTGGTTTCACCGATGTCCTTGGCCACCGCTTGCAACGCTTCCGGCGTGATGGCAAAGCCCCAGCTGCTGACTGTCTGCGCAACCGAAACAGCATCGGCGCCGACCAGAGCTGCCGGGCTGTTCATGGCGAAGTACACGCCCGGCTCGATCACCGAAGCGGCCACCATCGCCATGATCGCCACGAAGGATTCCATCAGCATGCCGCCATAACCGATGTAACGGGCATGGCCTTCGCTGGCGAGCAGCTTCGGCGTGGTGCCGGAAGCGATCAGTGCGTGGAAACCGGACACTGCGCCACAGGCAATGGTGATGAACAGGAACGGGAACAGCCCACCCTTCCACACCGGCCCGGTGCCGTCGATGAACTGGGTCAATGCCGGCATTTTCAGCTCGGGCATGGTGATCAGAATGCCGATCGCCAGCGCAACGATGGTACCGATCTTGAGGAACGTGGACAGGTAATCACGTGGCGCCAGAATCAGCCATACCGGCAACACCGCCGCCACGAAACCGTAGCCGATCAGCATCCAGGTAATCTGCAGTCCAGTGAAGGTAAAGGCTTTGGCCCAGACCGGGTCAGCAGCAATTTGCCCGCCCAGCCAGATCGAACCGAGCAGCAACGCCACGCCGATCACCGAGATTTCACCAATACGGCCCGGACGGATGTAGCGCATGTAGACGCCCATGAACATCGCGATCGGGATGGTCGCCATCACCGTGAAAATGCCCCACGGGCTCTCGGCCAGGGCCTTGACCACGATC
>NZ_JBFTML010000097.1:0-9403 GCF_056396925.1 Pseudomonas sp. 05N433
ACCCAACGCATGTTGTAGTTCTTCTTCAGCGGGCCTTCATCGCCAGCCAGCAATTCGTCGACGTAACGTTGTACCGGCGCTTCCCAGTGACGCTTGTTGGACGCGTTGATCGCGAATTCCTGCGTGGACTCCGGAATCGTGATGTCTTCATGGGTCAGTACGAAGCTGCCCATTTCACGATCCAGGGTGAAGCCTTTGACGCCATTGCCCAGGGTCAGCACCAGCATGGTCTGTGGACCGTAAATCGCGTAACCGGCGGCAACCTGCTGAGTGCCTGGCTGCAGGAAGGCCTTTTCGTTCAAAGGCTCGTTCTGGGTCAGGTATTCGTTCGGGCAACGCAGCACCGAGAAGATCGTACCGACCGGCGCGTTGATGTCGATGTTCGACGAACCGTCCAGCGGGTCGAACACCAGCAAGTACGCGCCTTTCGGGTATTTGCCCGGGATCTGGTAGGCATTGTCCATTTCTTCGGATGCCATGCCGGCCAGGTGACCGCCCCATTCGTTGGCTTCGAGCAGGATGTCGTTGGACATCACATCAAGCTTCTTCTGCACTTCACCTTGGACGTTTTCAGTGCCCATGCTGCCCAGGACACCACCCAGGGCGCCTTTGGAAACGGCGTGGCTGATTTCCTTACAGGCACGCGCCACCACTTCGATCAGGAAACGCAGATCGGCAGGAGTGTTGTTGCTGCGGGTCTGCTCAATCAAATAGCGACTCAGGGTAACGCGGGACATGGACGGCTCCGGAGGAATGGGGGGCTAAAAACCCGCGCAGTTTAACGCGAGTCGGGGCGCATTTCCTCCTATCAGACGTGATACACCCAATAGAGTTCATGCGCGGGGTTGAGCGTAGTTCGAAATGGGCCGCGATTGGGCGCCAGTTTCGATATTTTTGGTGGCAGGAAGGACGTCTTCGCGGGCAAGCCTCGCCCCTGCAGGAGCGGCTTGCCCGCGATCTGGCGCGCAGCGCCAGCCATCCTCAGGATTTAGCAGCAGGCTTGCGCAGCAAACTGAACGCCATCCCTCCCAGAAACAGCACACTGAGCAGCAACACCGCCCACAACCCGATCTTTTTCCAGTTCGTGCCCAGCACAGTTGGTGCTGTCGCCGCCGGGGTCACCACGGCCCCGCCGTCCACCGTCGCCTTGCCCAGCGTCGCCAGCTTCGCCGCGCTGTAATCGGGAATCAGCGTCGACAATGGCAAGCTTGCAGCCTTCACCGTCGCACTTCCCAGCGCCAGCGTATAAGGCCCGGCACCGCGCGCCAGGAACACCAATTGCGTGGAGCGCACGGCATACCGCACGGTGGGTGCTTCGGCACCCAGGCCACCGCCGCGTTCATCCACCGTCAGTTTCAATTGCTGCACGGTCTGGCCCGACAACTGCAATTCGTTCTGCACCACATCCTGGCCATTCTGGGTCAGGCGATAGAGCAAACCGTTGGTCAGCGGTTGCCACGGCAGGCTGGTCTCCCGGCGCCCCGACAACGTTACCGGTGCCAGGCTGTTGGGCTGATTCAGCTCGACCTGCAAGCGCTGGACGTTCAACCCCATCGGCAATTGCCAGATGTACTCACCGGCCTTCACGCTGCTGCCGGCCAAGGGTTGCGACCAGACCAACGGCAGCGGCAAGGTGCGAGGGTTGGTGCTTTCCAGCTGCGCCGAGGTCAGCACTGGCGCCGACTGAGGCGAATTCCAAAGCAAACGCAGATAGCGCGCCGATTGCCCCGGCAGGCCGACTTCATGTTGCTCGACCCGTTCGTCGGCAAACGTCAGACGCGCCACCTGCCCTTCACCCCACGACTGCCAATGCTGCAAATCGTTGCTGGCTTCGATGCTGAAACGCTGGAAGCCGTCGCGTTCACTGGTCCAGTCGAGGATTAATTGCTGCAACGGCGCCTTGATGCCGCTGGCATCGAGTAACCAGCCGCGCAGCTCTTCTTCGCCCGCCTCCAACTGGCTGGACGGCTGCACTTCGATCAACGTGCCGTTGGTGTTCGATTGCACCCGTACGCTCGGCGTGCGTTCGCTGGCATCCGCCGAGTTGTACAACGGGAACCACTTTACGTCGGTCAGCGTGCGGTTTTCGTGGGTCTGCGCAGGCTCTCGAGCCAAAGCGTACGCCTGAGGCTCACCGGCGGCGTTGAACACACGCACATCGCTGAGATCGGTTTGCCGCGCGTTCAGTTGCACGCCCAAGGGCAATTCCAGGCGATACCACGGGCCCTCGCCGCTCACAGACAATGGCACCTGCGTGGCGAAGTCCGCAGGTTTTTCCTGCGCGCCAGCCGACAGTGTCACCCCCAGCACAACAGCAGCCCACCAGCCCAGGTTCAGCTTCTGACTCAAGATGACACTCCTTCGGTTTCAGGGGCCGGTTTTTCAGCACCCGGCACGGCTTCGGCACGCTTGGGTGGCAGCGGGGCGAAATAGCCCACCACCAACAGCAACACGCCAACGCCGATAAACGACACGATCCGCGCCAACCCGCCGCGGTTACTCAATTCAACGAAGAACAGCTTGGCGACCACCAACGCGATCAGCCCTGCGCCGATCAGCCAGACTTCACGGCGGTGACGCAGATGCCCACCGATCATCAGACTCAGGGCCATCAGCGTCCAAACGATGGACAGGCCGGCCTGCACCAGCATCGATTCAAGCAGCAGATCCAGCGCGAACGGCACGCCACCCCAGTGGTGGGCCGCGCGCATCACCAGCGCGGTAAAGAAGGCGAACAGTGAAACACCGGCAATCACCTGCGTGGCGTTATCGGTGTAATCCTTGCGGATCGCCAGTTGCGTGACTGCGTTGCGGGACCAGACATAAACACCGAACAGGGCGAACAACAGGCCCAGCTCCAGCGGGTTGATCAGTGGCACATAGGGCAACGGCTCGGCGGTGCCGTCGCTGACCATGTTCGCCAGCCAGAACCAGCCGAGCATTAACAACGCCAACGGCGCGGCGGCATAGACCCGGTACTCGCGGGGATAAGCCGACACTGGCCATGGCCACGCGCGCGGTGCGGCCATCAGCACCAGATACAGGCTCGGCAGAATCGCCCAGCCCAACCAGCGCCAGGCGTTGTACTGCTCCGACAACAGCAGCAAGCCATAACGCAGCTCCAGGGCCAACACGCCGATCAATAGCCAGCAACCGAGTACATGGGCGGTGCTCTGGGCTTTTTCGGGCAGCATCGACGCCAGACGCTGCAACGAGATGAAATGCACGACGAACACCGCGGCCCAAACCAGCCAGCCGAAGTTGGCGGCCGGGTGATAACGCGAATGCCAGGCCGCGAGCAACACCAGACCGGCGGCGGGAATCAGCAAGGTGCAGAGCAAACCCAGCGACGACCACTTCAGGCGCAGCGCCAGCACCGCCCACAGCGCCACACTCACCGCCGCGACCGCCAGCAACAACGTCGCTTGCAGGTTCACAGGCGCAAAACGCAGCACTTCGCTGATCCACGCCAGTGCCCACCAACCCGTGCCCCACACCAGCAACACTTCGGACAAGCGCTGCAGGCTCAACACATCGAAAGCCGAAGCATGGTTGCCTAGCTGCAAACGCCAGGCCCCGACAAATGCCGCCAGTCCCAGCACCAGCGGTGTCCAGAACCCGCTATGCGCCAACGGTCGCAACCCTTCGCTGAGCAGCGGCCCGAGCAGGTCTGGCCCGGCGAACAGGAACGCTACGCCGCCGATCACCTGCAACAGCAGACCAAAGACAAAACTCACACGCTGCTTCAGGTACAGACTCAGCCAGATGATGAACAAACCACTGGCCGCCCACACCGCACTCGCGGTTTGCCACGGCAACACGAACAGCACCGCCAGGTTGATCAGCACCAGACCGGCCAATAGCACCACCGACAAGCCACGCAGCAAACGTACGTCACTGCGCACCATTTCGTCCCGGGCCGCCAACAACATGCCGGCGATCAGTGCCAGCCCGATCAAGGATGCGCTGAGCAAACCGCTCCAGCCGGCGCTGAATACCGCAGCCGAGTCTCCGCTCGCCCCTCGCAGCCGCACCAGGAACAACGCACCGCCGAGCAGTTGCACGGCGAACGCACTGAACAGGAACGCCCGCGATTGCAGGCGCAGGCCGACGAACAGCGTCGCCAACCCGGCCAGCGCCCAACTGATCGCCGTGCCGTGAGTGAAGAAAAACAGCGGCGCCAGCAGATAGAGGAACGTCAGGCCCAGGCAGGCCAGCACCGGCAAGCCCTGGCGCTCCCACGGCAACGCCTGTTCAGGCAACGCTTTGCGTAATTGGTAGAAGCTGAACAGCAGCGCAACACCGAGCATCAACGCCCCCAGCGGCGCACCATCGAGCAGGCTGCTCTCGCCGCTGCGCAATTCGCTGATAAAAGCCAACGCCGAGCCCAATTGCAGCAGCAAGGCAAAGGCCCGCGCCAGCGGCCGTCGTTGACGCAGGCCGAGCCAGAAAATCCCCGCCCCTTCCACCGCCCAGGCTGCGGCAGTCCAACGCGCATCAAGCCCCAGAGGAATCGCCAGACTGGCGAAGATCACCCCCAGCGCCAGACAGGTTTCGGCCAACAACAGTGCTCGCCCCCCCATCAGCAACCGGGCCAGCCCCATGTATATCATGCCCAAGGCCAAGGCGCTGAAGGCCGCGGCAAATTCAAAGTGCTCCACCAGCGCGAACTGCAGACCGAAGCCCACCAACGGTGGCGCGAACAGCATCATGCCGTCGACGTAATCGCCCTTGTGCGCCGACCAGCGCAGCAGCGCTTCACGGCTGTCGTCCTCGGGCGCGTCGCTCATTTCCAGCAACTTGCGCCGGGTGAACAACAAACCGATGGCCAGGTACATCAGGAAGAACAGAATCAGGAACGGCTCGGTACTCCACAGCAGCTCCGGTCTATAGGAGCGCAGGCCCCAGGCAAAGCCGATGCCGAAGGTGCCGACAAACCCGATCAGGTTGAGCAGCCGCCAGGCCTTGAACCACGCGATGGCGAGGATGCCAGCGTTGAGCAGGGCGAAATAGCTGAACAGCGCGACGTGATTGCCGGCGCCGGTGGAGGTCAGGATCGGCGCGGCGAAACCGCCCAACGCGGCAGCGGCGGCCAGGCCCAACGCATTTTGGGTAATGGCGAGAATCGCCGAGAACACCGTCACCACCACCAACAGGCCCAATGCTGCCTTGGGATCAAGCAACGGATGCAGACGCATCGCGGCAAATACCGTCAGGTACAACACCGCGATCCCGGTGCCTTGCAGCATCAGCGCGTAGTTGCTGTTGCGCAGTCTCAGCCACCAGCCCAGGGCGAGCAGGCCCAAGGCCGCCGCCGCGACACCGGCGTAGCGCAACTCGATCGGCACCACCATGCCTTCGGTGGCATAACGCAACAGGAAAGCCAGGCCGAGGAACAACAGCATCACGCCGACCCGCAATACGGTATTGCCGCCGAACAGCCAATTGCGTGCGCCGCTGATGGCGCGCTCGATGAAGTTCGGGCCGCGCGGCTCGGCCGGTTGCTGCGGTTCGCGGGCGACCGGCTCGGGCTGCCAGACATCGGCGGGCAACGGACGACTGGTTTCGGCAGCGGCCGCGGTGATGGGTTCGAATTCGGGGGGTAGCTCCCAGACCAGCTCCGTGGGTGCGACAGGGGCTTGCTCAAGAATGACTTCAGGCGACTCAGCGGGTTCGCTGACAACCGGTTCGCCTGGTTCAGGTGCCTTGGCACCCGACACTTCCAGCAACGCCAGTCGCTGCTCGACCGCATTCAGCGCAACCTGAGCCTGATCGAGTAAACGTCGCTGCTCGGCCGTTTGAGTGCTCAAGCGGCCGATACGCATGGCCTGGCCGAGACCCAGCCCGAGCAAAGCGCCCAACAGCGCCTCGCTGAACGACTCGTCAAGAATCCAGCCCAGCAGCAGCCCAATCAGCATTAACATCCATTGCATGGTCGATATCCCTAAGCGGCCCCGTGGCGGGGCTGATCCGTGCGATACAGCCTCTGGCTCAGTCTAGTGAGCAGACACCCGGAATTCAGTGTGGGAGCGGCAGTGCGCCGCTCCCACACTGGGTCAAGTTGGTGCTTAGTATATCGATCAGGCCCAACGGACGTTGGGCCTTGCGCACATTTGTTGCTAAAAATTACTCCAAAGCCTTCCAGATATCCGTTGCGTACTCGCGAATGGTCCGGTCGGACGAGAACCAGCCCATCCGCGCGGTGTTCAATACCGCCGAGCGCCACCACTCTTTCGAGTCGTGCCAGTGAGCTTCGACCCGCATCTGCGCGTTCCAGTAAGAGTCGAAATCGGCGCAGACCAGGAAGCGGTCGTAGTCCACCAGCGAATCGATCAGCGCGGTATAACGGGACGGATCGTCTGGTGAGAACACCCCGCTGCGAATCGCTTGCAGCACGTCGTTGAGCCGATGGGAGGCGGCGATGTCCGGCGCGGCGTTGAATTCATGGTTACGCTTGCGCGCTTCCACTTGCTGGGCGCTGAGACCAAAAATAAACATGTGCTCGGCACCGATGCGCTCGCACATTTCCACGTTGGCCCCGTCCAGGGTACCGATGGTCAGCGCGCCGTTGAGGCCGAATTTCATGTTACTGGTGCCCGAGGCTTCGAAGCCGGCAGTGGAAATCTGCTCCGACAAGTCCGCCGCCGGAATGATGCTCTCGGCCAGGCTGACGTTGTAGTTGGGCAGGAACACCACTTTGAGCAAGCCGCGCACCGTCGGGTCGTTGTTGACCACCCGCGCAATGTCGTTGGTCAGCTTGATGATCAGCTTGGCCTGGTGATAACTGGCCGCCGCCTTGCCGGCGAAGATTTTCACCCGCGGCACCCAGTCGGTTTCCGGCTCGGCACGAATCGCCTGATACAGCGCGACGGTGTGCATCAGGTTAAGCAACTGACGCTTGTATTCGTGGATCCGCTTGACCTGCACATCGAACATCGCCGCCGGATTGACCGCGATCCCCAGCCGCTCATGAATCAGGTACGCCAGGGCTTTCTTGTTGTGCAGCCGCTGTTCGGCGAACTGCTTGCGAAATGCAGTCTTCTCGGCAAACGGCTCCAGCGCGAGCAAGCGCTCCTCGGGGTTGTCCAGCAGATTCGGGCCGAGGGCGTCGACCAGCATGGAGGTGAGTTCGGGGTTGGCCTGATAGAGCCAGCGGCGGAAGGTAATGCCATTGGTCTTGTTGTTGATCCGGTCCGGGTAAAGCTTGTGCAGCTCGGAGAACACCGTGCTGCGCATCAGCTGCGTGTGCAGGCCGGACACGCCATTGACGCTGTGGGAACCCAGGAATGCCAGGTTACCCATGCGCACGCGGCGACCGTTGTCTTCCTCGATCAGCGAAATCGCACGCAGCACGTCGAAATCGTGAACACCTTTGGCTCGCAACGAGTCGATGTGCTGGGCGTTGATCAAGTAAATGATCTGCATGTGCCGGGGCAGCATCCGCTCCATCAGACTGACCGGCCAGGTTTCCAGCGCTTCCGGCAACAGCGTGTGGTTGGTGTACGACAGCGTGTCGACCGTGATCTGCCACGCCGCATCCCACGCCACGTCATAGACGTCGACCAACTGACGCATCAGTTCGGCCACGGCGATCGAGGGGTGAGTGTCGTTGAGTTGAATGGCGGCGTGATCGCCCAGAGTCAGCACCGAGGTGTGCATGTTGCGATGGCGACGCAACAAGTCCTGCAAGGACGCGGAGACGAAGAAATATTCCTGGCGCAGGCGCAACTCCTGGCCGGCCTCGTTGCTGTCCGCCGGGTAAAGCACGCGGGAGATACTTTCTGCCCAGGCCACTTCCGCGACCGCGCCCAAGTGGTCGCCCGCGTTGAAGCGCTCCAGATGCAATTCTTCCATGGCCCGGGCGCGCCACAGCCGCAGGGTGTTGACGCTTGCACCACGCCAACCGACCACCGGGGTGTCGTAGGCGATGGCCCGCACGGTTTCCGACGGGGACCAGACTTGCCTGGACTTGCCGGCTTCATCGGTCACGGTTTCGACACTGCCGCCGAAACCGATCGGGTAGGCCACCTCTGGTCGTTCGAACTCCCACGGGTTGCCGAAGTCCAGCCAGTGTTCGGTCTGCTCCTGCTGCCAGCCGTCGACGATGGCCTGGCGGAACAAACCGTGTTCGTAACGAATGCCATAGCCATGGCCGGCGATGCCGAGGGTCGACATGCTTTCCATAAAGCATGCCGCCAGACGTCCGAGGCCACCGTTGCCCAGTGCAGCATCGGGCTCCAGCAGACGGATGCGTTCGATGTCGACCCCCAGTTCGGTCATGGCCTCGCGGGCCACATCGAGCAAGCCGAGGTTGCTCAGGCTGTCGTAGAGCAAGCGACCGATAAGAAATTCAAGGGAAAGGTAATAAACGCGTTTCTGGCCTTTGCGGTAGATCTGCCGGGTGTGGTCCATCCAGTGCTCGACCATGTGATCACGCGCCGCCAGGGCAATGGCTTCGAACCAGTCATGGTCGAAGGCGTGATCCGGGTCTTTACCCACCGCGTAAGTGAGCTTGGTCAAGACGGCGTCGCGGAATGCGGCCACCTCTGCTTCGCGAACAAGTGGTTCTTGAGTCATCGATAAGACCTCGAGCGAGCGTGAAGTTGTCTGAGCCTAGTCGGTCTGACAGACCGTAGAGACTCTGGTTCGGCAGTTTTTCCTGTTAGTACGAGATAGATCGACATTACGTTGTCGTGGGCCAGAAACAATGCAGGGGCCGTGCCGGACACAGGACTATTTTGCGACAAGCAAAAAAAATCTGGCGAAAGGTTGTTCAAAAATCCACCAGTCCCGGTATGATCGCGCGCCCTGATGCACACGCTGGTAACAACCGATGATGAAGCCCAACCTGATCGCCGCCGCGGAAATCGATCGCCTCGATACCTGGGCCAAGTACTCTGCCCCAATGTGCGGCTCGTGCATGTCCAGCTGCTGCACGCTGCCGGTCGAGGTCAAGATCAAGGATCTGATCCGTATCGGCATCGTCGACGAATTCGAACTGGGCGATCCACCCAAGAACATCGCCAAGCGCTTGCAGAAGGAAGGGATTGTCGAGCGCTACAACCAGAAGTCCGAGATCTTCACCCTCCAGCGCATGAGCAACAACGATTGCCTGTACCTGGATCGTAAAAGCCGTTTGTGCACTATTTATGATAAGCGCCCGGACACCTGCCGCAACCACCCGAAGATCGGACCGCGGCCAGGGTATTGCGCGTACAAGCCTAAAGAAGTGGTGCGCGAGACCAGCAGTTCCAGCCGCACCCTCGAAAAGTTTTAAAGCCGCCTCGATCCCCGTAGCAGCTGTCGAGCCCCAGCGAGGCTGCGTTCGGCAGCGCAGCAGTCGCAGGCCTGAAAACACGATTTATATGATGCACCGCAGCGTTTGATTTCACGACTGCTGCGC
>NZ_JBFTML010000098.1:0-9100 GCF_056396925.1 Pseudomonas sp. 05N433
GACGAACACACACTGACGTGGCACGTCCATGGTTCTGCGGCCGTAGCTCTCGCGATAGGTGTCGGTCGAGGCGGAAAAGAACTGCTTGGCCTTAGTGCTCTCGGCCTTGTTGAAGCTGTCCAGCTCACCGAGCTCAACGATCCATTTACCGCGGATCGCCTGAAAGCCATCCTTGTCGCCGAGGGCAAACGGTGTGTCCATGAACCACTCACCACCGAGCACGCTCATGGCGGTCGACTTACCGGCGCCCTGCGCGCCTTCGAGGATCATCACCGAGTCGGCTTTGCAGCCAGGCTTCATCACCCGCGCCACGGCGGAGATCATCCAGCGTTTGCCTACCTTGGCGGTGTAGTCGCAGGCCGGTACACCCATCACGTCAGTGAGCCAGGCTTCGAGGCGTGGCACACGGTCCCACTCCAGCTTTTTCAGGTACTCACGCACCGGGTGAAAGGCATGGTCGTGGGCGACCACACTCACGGCCTCGATCACGTGCGAGGACTTCACGCGCAGGTTGTACTGCTGCGCGAGCCACTTCATCACGCGCACGTCATCGATGTCGGCCCACTCACCGGTGCCGCCGCCATAGGGTGCGGCACGCAACTTGACGATCTTCGAGCTGAAGGCGCTGTAGCTGATCACCCCGGCCCAGCGTTCGTCGTGAGCCAGGATCAATTCGACGTTCTGCATGTGCGCGATCAGCGCGCCGCTCTCGCTGCGGGCGAGCTGATCTTTCCAGCCACCGGCCGCCGGCGGACGGACCACGGCGAGCACCTGACGGCGTACCGCCTCCAAACCTTCGGCGACGTGCAGGTCGTTGAAGTCGGTCCACTTCTCGTGACGCTCGACCGAGAAGATCGGTGCGACCACCTGGGCACCGACGATCAACGCAGCATTGCTCGCCTTCTCCTCACCCGGGTTCCACACTTCGCCGTTGGGCTTGATGGTCTTCCAGTCGTCATCACGGCAGATGATCAGTGGGCAGCCGGCAAAGCGTTCGCGCATAACCTTGCACACGGCGAGCAGGTTGCCCGCATCGAAGGCCACGGCCACGGCAAGCGACGTCGCCATGTGCAGGCTGGCGCCGGTGGCGTAGCCCTCACAGACCAGCACCGGCTCACCCGGTACCGGATGCGGACCGAGTAGGTGGAAGGTGCCCTCCTTCGCCATGCCGTAAGGCCAGTAGGATTTGTCGCGGCCGGTGTCTTCCTGCTTGTTCGGGAAGATCACCTGCAGGCCCATGATTTGATCACGGGCATTGTTCATCGGGACCAGCACGGCGCCGGTACGCGGCGCGTAACGCACTTTGATACCGACAATCTGTTTGCGGTCCAGGTAGTCGCTGCGCCCGGTGGTCGGCATGCGCTCGAACAAACCCTGCGCCCTTTTCGCGGCCCGCCGCGCAGCGTTGTTCGCGATTTCGGCGGCGCGGCGCTTGGCTTCTTCCTGGCGGGCGCGCATCACTTCACGCTCTTCCGGCGACATCCGGCCGGCCTTGACCTTGATCTTCTGCGTCTCGCCCGAACGCCAGTCACCAAAGGCGCCGAAGATCAGCGTGTCGCCCTTCTCCGTGCGCTGCTCGTGAACGACGTACCAGCCGTTCTTTTCCTTACCCTTGTCCTGCGACGTCTTGCAACGGGTCAGCTTGCCAAACACCAGCGGCTGCGCCGGCTCCAATCCGTAATCGGCGAATTGCCCCAATACCTCATCGAGCATGACGAATCCCCCGAATCTCAGAGAGGGATTGGCAGCTGATGCACTGCGAGCAACCCGGTTGGGCCAAGCGACGAGCTTCCGGAATCGGATCGTCACAGGCTTCGCAGAACAGCAAGGAATGGGCAGCGTTTTCTGCCTTGGCAGCGCTGCGCGCGGCCATGGCCTGATCGATGCGTTCCTGCACCAGATCGTTGGCAAAATCAGCGATATCAGCCACGGTCGGCACCCCGCGTCGTCTGGTTGACGTAGGTGGCGCGGTTGAACAAACCCAGCAGCCCTTGAATGCCACGGAATACCTGCAGGCGAATCGCTGCCAGTTCCTGATCGGTGACGACGCCGTCGCCGATGCTCTTAGCCCAGGTCTCGGCCAGATCCGCCACCTGCCGGAAGTATTCGGCGATACCCGTGGTGAGGGTTTCGGGCATGTCGTTGGTGTAGGTCTCGGCCAGCTCTTGCCAGATCGTGTCACCGACCAGCGCATGCACCGCATCGAGAATGCGGCGATCTTTGGTCAGTTCAAGGATCTCGCCGAACTCCTGAATGTTGATGGAGTGGCTCGGGTGGGTTGGCGACAGCTTGTGCTGCAGGGTGGTCGGGTTGCGACCCGTGGTGGCGGCAATGGCCGCAGCACCGCCCGGGTAATCGCGAGCGGCGTGGTACAGCGCTAAATCGAGCGGCAGGATTTCCCGCTGCGCCCGTTCCAGAGAACTGAGAGCGATACGGCTCATGGCATTAATCCTAAAAATTGCCAGTGCCGCGCGACAGARRTTGGTGATACATTTGCCGCGTGGTCTGGAGAGGCCCAAACGCCGGCGAGGTTCGTAAGACCAACACCGGCACCGTGCCGGGGCGAACAATCCGTTGTTCACCCCTGGCGCAACAGCTGCCAGCTCTGTGGTAAGAACGGCAGCAACCCCAAGGCTTCCGAGCCTTGGAAACGCGATGAAAGTCGGCGGCATGTGGTGTGCGCACCTACTGACATCGCGGCCCAACAGCATTGTGGTGATGCTATCGGGAGGAACTGGGCGGCCCTTGGGTCGCCTTTTTTCTATGCAGCCTTCTGGGGAGCGGATTTTCCAAGTAACCAGCAGGCGTCGAATGGATTGCCTTTTTCCTGCGCAGCTGCAGCAAGCAACTTCGCGTACTCAGTTTCACCTGTGTAATCGGTGCGCGGTAACGATGCTGCTAGCCTCCACTTATTGAGAGCTTGGTAACTCCGTCCACACACACGTGCTGCGGCACTGATACCGCCAACCGCCTCAAAAGCGAAGGCAATAGCATTAGGGAAACTTTGTGGGTCTAGCATGACTGCCTCCTTTCAACTGTCGGTTGATAATAATGTTCAACTGACAGATTAGCAATCATTATGTGACTATCAACCTATGATTGATAAAGAATCCGAAAGATACATGTTCGCCGAGCGGCTTCATGCCGCACTCGACGCTAATGGCATTCGCCAGCGTGGCCGAGGGGCTGACATCATTAAACAGCTCACCTCCAAGGGAGTCGTTAAGACCCCCCAAGCCGTTAGTAAATGGCTCAATGGTGCGGCTATTCCTGAAATTGATAGTTTGACCGCCTTATCCGCCTGGCTAGGTGTGCGGAGAGAATGGCTGGAGCATGGAGTCATGCCAGTCTTTCCCCATGAAGCAGGCAATCAACAAGCAGTGCATGACGAGAACGTTATTGCCGTAACCTCAAGCATGAACAAAGTACCGCTGATTTCATGGGTTCAAGCCGGCGCATGGTGCGAAATAGCTCCTACCGTCGAGCTTCTCCATGCAGAACAGTGGGTGCCCTGCCCCGTAAATATCAGCAGATCCGGATATGCGCTTCGCGTGGTAGGAGACTCAATGACAAATACTGGCCCGGGCCGTAGCTACCCCGAGGGCTGCATAATTTTTGTCGATCCGGATCTCGCTGTGAACAATGGTGATCGAGTGATTGCGTCGCTACCGAGTAGCAATGAAGCTACGTTCAAGGTGTTTGTGAAGGATGCTGGAAAGCATTACTTGAAGCCTATCAATCCCCAATATCCCATCATTGAAATGACAGACGAAATGCAAATTTGCGGAAAAATTGTGGGGGCATTCACTCCAGAGTGAATGCGACACGCTACTTTTTCATCCGCCAGTTGTTGACTTAATTTAACCACTGGTTGATATTTGCCTCACTCTTTACCACAGAGCGAGGCAATACCTATGCGCACCACCGCAACCCTGCATGTCCATCCGGCATGCGTCAGCAATCGCAAACTGATCGAACAGCTGCAGCTCGCTACAGGCTGCCTGGTCGTAATCCATAACAGCAAGCCCAGGCTAGTTGCCAAAACTTGCCAGCCCTCTCCTCTCGATCCGAACGGCGGAGGGCATGCGGCATGATCAAGTACAAGATCGACAACCGCACCCTGCAGTTGCTCAACGCCCAGGTCAACTTGACCGAGACCTTCAATCACGTCCTTCGGACAGCGCCTAAGCGGGAGTGCCTGGCATTCCGCCTCAAGGCTGAACGCGGCACGGTGGAGAGCACTTTTATCGTCGAGCTGGGCAGTGAACGCCACACACTGACCCTGCAGAACGACAAGAAAATGCACCTCAAGCTGGCCGACTTCATCGAAGAGATTGCTAACGGGCCAATCGACCCGAGCAACACCGGTGACGTGGTGCATCGGCCGCACGCAGATCGCCAATACGGTCACTTTGAAGTCCAGGACAAACAACGCGTGCTCGAGCTGGTGCGCACCGGCGGCGTGCTGAGCCTCGACATGGGCTTCGATGTTCCTTTGCATGTCGTTGTGCATCGCCCGCACACAATCGCCTGCATCACCGCCATCCTCAGCATCGGCAAAAAGAGTCCACGCACACGGTGCTTCACCGCGTGTGGAACCGATGTCGAGATCTACGGCAAGGTCACCGAGTCCATCAACCACCTCGCTGCAACGGCAACCCCTGCCGCGCACGCGGCATGAGGAGGACGCCATGGAACGTACCCTCGCGCAAGCAGCAGCACAACTCGGCCTGACCCGCCCCAAACTGATCGACCTCATGCGAGCAAAAGGCTTGCTCAAGGGGAATTTGCCTGCCGAACCCAAACGCGACAAAGAGTATCTGCGGGTCAAGGACAGCCCTTGGTATGACGAGAAGTACGGCCTGCAGTACAGCCAGTCGACCCGGGTCAGACAATCCGGCATCCGTTGGCTGGCTGACCAGTTGGGCATCGATCTTCCTGCCATCTCGGCAGACCGCCGTGACGTGGCCTAGAGAATACGCCCGCCAGATCATCGCCATGCGCACACGCGAGGAGCGCAACGCCGCGCTCCTCGAAGTGCCCGAACATCTGCGCGAGCTGACCCGACGCCACTGCCTGAACGCGTGGAACCACCCGGCACGAAAACAACGCAAGGAGGCTCAACAAGGCCATGAGTAACACAGCACAAAACCCGCTTCGCCTGCACCCGGCGCCCGAATCGGCCACCGTCGAACTGCTTTATCGCATCTTCGGCGACGTCCTGATTCCGCTGGAAAAGGTACGCGAACAGTACTTCCGAAACCTCAACGAGCAGTCGTTCGTGACGGAGATCAACAGCGGCAGGATCCAGCTGCCCATCACCACGCTGGACACCAGCCGCAAGGCGCTCAAGTACGCGCACATCCGACACGTCGCCTCACTCATCGACATCCGCGCCTACAAAGCCGACGAGAGCATGCAACGCCAACAGGACGAACCCAAACAAGCAGAAGCAAATTTAGAAAGGGAAAAAGATGGAAATCCATAGCGAAACTCTTGCCGAGGACGAGTTGGTCGCAATCACCGGATATCAACGACCTTCATTGCAACTGGACTGGCTCAATCGAAATGGCTGGAAATATGTACTTACGGGTTCAAGACGTCCCGTTGTCGGCCGTGTATACGCCCGATTGAAACTGTCCGGTGTAAAGCCTTCATCTGAAAATATTGCGGCTGAAGCCTGGTCGCTTGATCTTTCACGTGTGGGGTAAAAATGCGACCAAGAAAGGCAGCAAATCGGGATCTGCCACCTCGAATGATCAGGCGGACCAGGTCAATGAAAAGTGGATCAGTGTGGGTCGGGTACTACTACGACGGAAGGGATGACCAGGGGAAGAGGAAGGAAATTCCTCTTGGTAGCGACCTAGATATCGCCAAGGCGGAATGGGCGAAACTTGATTGCAAGCCAACTCCGCAAAAGAACACCCTGCTTGGAAAAGTTTTTGACCGATATGAGGCCGAGATCATTCCAGGGAAAAAGCCTAGAACCCAGAAGGACAACTTGCTTTCGCTTACACAACTCAGAAAAGCATTCAATGACGCACCTATCAATGCTGTGACACCGCAGGTGATAGCCCAGTACCGCGACAAGCGGACAGGCAAGGTTCGGGCGAACCGCGAAATCTCACTGCTCTCGCACATCTATAACATCGCCAGGGAATGGGGTATCACCGACAAGGAAAACCCAGCCTCTGGGGTGCGCAAAAACAAAGAGACGCCACGTGACTTTTACGCTGATGCTACGATCTGGAATGCCGTCTACGGCGCCGCGGTACCAGAACTCAAAGATGCCATGGACCTGGCTTATCTTACTGGCCAACGCCCTGCTGATGTTCTGTCCATGCGCGCTACGGATGTAACCGAAAGCTTTCTGCAGGTTGCCCAGGGCAAGACTTCGAAAAAGCTCCGCATTCGTCTCGATGCCGGCGAGATCATTAACGGCTTGGGTGAGCTGATAGAAAAGCTGCTCGCACAACGGAAGGCGCGCGCAGTCCGAAACCCATACTTGATCGTCACGGAGGACGGTCGCCGCGTGACCGCACCAATGCTTCGCCTACGGTTTGACGATGCGCGAAATATTGCCATCGCGAAAGCTCTAGAGGACGAAGATGCGCAACTCGCTTCGAACATCCGACAGTTCCAGTTCAGGGATATCCGGCCTAAGGCAGCTAGCGAGATTGACGATCTTGGGCATGCCAGCAGACTGCTTGGGCATACAGATAAGCGCATAACAGAAACGGTTTACCGACGCGTCGGTGAGATCGTGAAACCTACCCGATGAACCCGACGATCGATTGAATTCGTACACGAGTTTTCTTAACCGCCGCTCTTTCTCGAAGTACGGCTCTCGGCCGGAGGCGGACATTCGAGAAGGACAACTTTCGGCTGTGGATTCAACCGGTCGACGCAACAGATTGGCGAAATCGTTCGGTATTCACCGGCTTTCCGGCATCAGCCAGCCCTTGGGTGGCCCGATCCAGGTAGACAGTGTTCCACAGTACGATAGCAGCTGTTACCAGGTTGAGGGGTTTGGGGAGCAACGGAACAGAAAGTGCACTTAAGCCCTACCTGTAGCAGCCGCTGGGTCTGATCCTCCTCGAATATTCCCCCTGGATCTCGAGTCCCCTCATCGACAACTACAATCGGGTTTCGAACGAGAAGCACCTACCCACGCTGGCTCAGATGCGCAGGAGCGTGCATCCGCCGATCCCCGGAAGGGCCTATCCAAAAACTGCCGGTTGGCCGGCTTCCGGGGCATAGGCGGCGCCCCTGCTACGCTGAATTCGCAGACGGGCATATCTTCACCCCTGCTGCGCCTTGACGCGACCAGATCAAGACGGGCCGAGGGAAACATGGTGCAACCGATGAACTTGACACCGTATGTCGCCTAATTAAGTGCAAGGGAGTTCAGCAATGGCAATCATCAAGTGTAAAGAGTGCGGCAAGGACAAGAGTCAGACGGCTGAGGTATGCCCTCACTGTGGTTTCAAGCAGCGCAAAACAAGTTTTGTCACATGGCTATTCGCTATCCTCATCGGCTTGCCGATGCTTGCCAGCATCTTTATAGGCGCAAGCCATGAGAATCCTGCTCCAAGGTCGATGACGCCAGAAGAACTTGCTGTAAAGAAAAAAGAAGATGCAGCCACCCAACGAGCCGCTGCTGGCGCTGTTCTATTGAAGAAGGCGATGCGTGATCCGGATAGTTTTAAGCTGGAGTCAGCTTTAGTTATCGATGGCAGCGGAGCGGTTTGCTATAACTACCGAGCAAAGAATGGCTTCGGCGGTGTAGATCGGGGCCATGCTGTCCTTTCTACAGATGGCAAAAGATTTAAGACTGATGATATGGATGGCTTTACTACGCTTTGGAACAAAGAATGCGCGAATAAATCAGGCTCAGAAACGGCAACTGCAATTAATTGGTTCACTCTGTAGCACACCAGGTTCCTGGGGGTATATCGCTTCGCGCTGGACTGTTGGAGCCGACGTCGAATTGACCCAGTTGCCGAGATATCACTGACCCGGTCTGATTTCTCGCGAACCATTACCTTTACTGGATTTGTACCGGTATGGAGGTGGGTTAGTCTTGCGCCAGCACGTGGGTCAATTTGGCGTTGGCGTCAACAGCAGTAGTCAGCCAGGCGTGGCAGGTTCTTTGCCGCCAGGCACGAATGTCGCCACATGACACAATATACTGAATGGGTTCTATCCCATCTGCAGGGATACCGTCTTACACTCACATAATTACGCTAAAAGGAAGTTTTGATGATTGTGATCGTAAATCTTTTTTTGATCTGTCTAGTGCCCTTCGTCACGTATATTGTTTTCTCGGTCGTGGAGGGAGCTCGAAATAAAGTTCTGACCGCTCTCGGCGGCGCCGCTGCCTTTGTGCTCATCGTCCTTCTCCTGCCGAGTGCGAATGAGAAGGCCACGCAGAACGCTAGCACTGCCTCTAGCGCTCCATACTCCACAGTCGCTCCACGCGAAGAGGCGCCAACTGTGGGGATTACTCTTCGCAACTACAAAGAAAAAGGAGATAGCGTGCAGCTTGAGTGCTCAGGCTCCACCGGCAACATCACATGCAAGCCTAAAAAGTGAATAGAGCCTCAGATCCCGTTTGTCGCTCGGCGTTGCCCGTCCGCTTGCTTGGTGTATCGCAGTCTTTGCCGTTACTGCTACTAATTCTTTTTTTTCAAAATTGTGCGCGCGACAATACCTAACCATCGCGTTCCGCAGCTTCTCCGCTCTGGCAGGACCGCACCTGGAGCAGAGTGTTATGCACATGAGTAAACCGATTACTCTGTCATAATGACCTGAATCTTATCTAGGCTGGATCCACCATAACGCTATCGTTATACGCAGTCTCGTTCTCTTACCTTGACTCGGCTTCGCACTCGGACAGCATCGGCGGCGGGATCGAATCAAAGGGACATAAATCCTTAACTGTTCGCTGGGTAAAAGTCTGCCGACTACGACCGGCCGGTATGGGTCCAGAGTGTGTAAAAACGCTCATAACCTGATCGTCTTGAGCCATTGACGTTCGTTGGCTGAGCGATCGCACGGTCAATGCTTCGAGTCGCACCGGTCGCGACCTGGAACACGT
>NZ_JBFTML010000099.1:0-8909 GCF_056396925.1 Pseudomonas sp. 05N433
GTCGTAAACCCTGCACCCTAGGCCTATCTGATGTACCGCGGTGACTGGTTTGGGGCCGCTGCGCAGCCCAGCGGGAGCAAGCTCCCTCGCCACAGGTTCTGTGCCAATCCGGCCAATGATTTCCAGGCTCGGCAGCTGCTACGGAATTGGGGCGTCCTAGGACGTTAAGTCTGCGCCTTCGTTTGCGTCGGACATTTCCTGCAAGACGTAGCGCATTCCATGAACTATCGCCCCGTCGACTGCCCGGATAACCTTCTTCTGCCGCTGCAAAATCAGTGGTCGGATGTGGAAGTCCGTGGTCAGAGATACTTACCAACGCTTGTAAAGCGCATGGCGACATTTTTTATGTCAACATTGCCGCGTTATGGCGGCTGTGCGCGGGAGCACCTTCGGGTGCGCCGGGTTTTGGTGAGTTTCCCTGGTCTTCCACACCTGCGTACAGCTGCCACCCTCATGTGGAAGTGAGATGGGTAGCTCCCCCTGAAACTCAACAGAGTACTTCCCATATGAAGAAACAAACGCCTAACCCTCCCGAAACCCAAGCCGATGATGATTCCCTAGATCCCGTCGAACTTTCCGAAGTGACCGAACCCGCCATCAGCGCTCGCTTACGTAACCCCAGGCGCGCCGACCCGATCAGCCACATCTTCACCATCGTCCCCGGTGTCCACACAGAAACCCTGCTAAGCCACGCCTGCGAAACCCTCGCGTCCCTGAATGTCCTGATCACCGATCTGGCCTGCAAGCTGGAAAGCTCCAACCGCAACGTGGCGCTGACGATTCAGCAGTTGGCGGTAGTCGCCGAATTGTTGGTGAACCGCGCACTGGACACTATCGATCCGCCCGAAGGCGCAACTGCAGTTCAGCCAGGCACTCAACATTGATCAGGGAGGTTCAGTTATGGCTCGATACATGCCGATAACGGGCATCGACTGCAAAATCCCGTCGTTGCTGATTGATACCGAAGCACCTGTGGATGTGTTGCATGACACGGCGGCCTACCGCATCAGAAGCGTGACTCAACTACTGGAAACCCTCTCCATCGGCGAGGGGATCAGCCGCGATGCATTGCTGTTGCAGGACTTCGCGCGGGTGCTGGCGATTCCGCTGCGCGACGGCTGTGATTTGATGGATGTGATCGGGCGACGATTGCAGGCACAGATTTAAATGCAGTAACGAAAATGGGCGACCTCAACAGGTCGCCCATTTTGTTTACCAACGGAAATCTGAAACTTGGTGATCCATTGTGGCGAGGGAGCTTGCTCCCGTTCGGCTGCGTAGCAGTCGTAAACCCTGCACCCTAGGCCTATCTGATGTACCGCGGTGACTGGTTTGGGGCCGCTGCGCAGCCCAGCGGGAGCAAGCTCCCTCGCCACAGGTTCTGTGCCAATCCGGCCAATTATTTCCAGGCTCGGCAGCTGCTACGGGGCGTCGCCCTCGGCTATTTGGTCAGCGCACTCAGAATCTGGTAGGCGATTTTGATCCGCTCCGGGTTCGGGTAGTTTTTGTTGGCCAGGATCACGATGCCGATGTCCTTCGCCGGGATAAAAGCGACGTAGGCGCCAAAGCCGCCGGTTGAGCCGGTTTTGTTGATCAGCACGGTGTCGCGTTGAGGTTGTGGCGGGGTCAGCCACCGGACTTCATGGGCCTCAAATGCCATCTGCGACGAGTTGCCGGCCAGTAGGGTGTCGAGCGTCACCGGGTAGTTGTAGAGCTCCCATCCCAACCCTTGAGTCATCTCGCCAACCCGGTAATACCCGGTGTGAGTGCTGGCGATGGCTTGCTGCAAAGGCTTTTCCAGCGACGCGGGATTCATGTTCGCCTCAACATAGCGAAGCAGGTCCGCGGCGCTGGTTTTCACGCCGTACGCTTCGGAATCCAGCGCACCCGGCTCGACCCGCACAGGCTTGTCATCCTTGCTGTAACCCTGGGCGTAAAGCGCCATCTGATCCTGCGGCACCTTGAGGTAGCTGTGCTTGAGGCCGAGTTTCGGCAGCAAGGTTTTCTCCATCAGCTCATCGAACGGCGCCCCCATGCTCTGGGCTGCCAGATAACCGAACAGCCCGAGGCTGGGGTTTGAATACTGGCGATGAGTGCCGGCGGCGTAGGTCGGTTTCCACTGCTTGAAATAGCCGAGCATCTTGTCCTGACGGTCTGCCTCGCCAGGGAATTGCAGGGGCAGGCCGCCGGCGGTGTAGGTGCCGAGTTGCAGCACGCTGATGTTATCGAACGCGCTGCCGTGCAAGGCCGGGAGTACCTGGCTGGCGTTGTCCGACAAGGACAGTTTGCCGCTCGCCTGGGCATAGGCGGCGAGGGTGGCGGTGAAGGTTTTGCTCACCGAACCGATCTCGAACAGGGTGTTTTCGGTGACGGCTTTACCGTTTTCTTTCGAGGCCACGCCGTAGTTAAAGTAATGCGGCTGACCATGGACGGTGATTGCGACCGCGAGGCCAGGGATCTTCTGTTGCTGCATCACCGGTTCGACGGCGGCTTTAACGATGGTTTCGATGCGCTCGTCAGCAAAGCTGTGGCTGGCACCGAGGAAAAGTGCGAAAGCACTGTAGGATATGAGTTTCTTCTGATTTTTTTTACGCATGATTGAGACGCTGTCCATGATTGTTCGTGGTGTTAACCGCTACACTCCGAGCGGTCTTTCAAGGCGGTCCGCTGTTGGGCGAGCCAAATCTAGGCAGTTTGGCGAAGACCGGCAAACGACGATATTTCGGATGAGCCATTAGAAAATTTTGGGGGCTGGCATGATTCGACCTCATTTGCCGCTGAATGCGTTGCGTGCTTTCGAGGCTTCGGCGCGCCATTTGAGTTTCACCCGGGCGGCCGTGGAGTTGTGCGTCACGCAGGCGGCGGTGAGCCATCAGGTCAAAAGTCTTGAAGCCCAGCTTAACGTGACTTTGTTCAAACGCCTGCCCCGCGGCCTGATGCTGACCAGCGAAGGTGAAACCCTGCTGCCGGTATTGCGCGAATCCTTCGACCGGATTGCCGAAACCCTGGAGCGTTTCGAGGGTGGGCATTTTCGTGAAGTGTTGACGGTGGGCGCCGTGGGGACGTTCGCGGTCGGTTGGCTGTTGCCGCGATTGGCGGATTTTCAGAAGAAACATCCGTACATAGATTTGCGCCTGTCGACCAATAACAACCGGGTGGATGTGGCCGCTGAAGGCCTGGATTACGCCATCCGCTTTGGCGCGGGGGCGTGGCATGGGATTGAAGCGGTGCGGTTGATCGAGGCACCACTGTCGGTGCTCTGTGTGCCGGAGATCGCCCGGCAATTGCAGGCGCCAGAGGATCTGTTGCAGCAAACGCTGTTGCGCTCCTATCGCACGGATGAGTGGCCGGAGTGGTTTCAGGCGACCGGTCTTTCGGCCCATGCCGTGCTGCCCCGGAGCATCGTCTTCGATTCCTCGCTGGCGATGATGGAGGCTGCGTTGCAAGGTGCAGGTGTGGCATTGGCGCCACCGCTGATGTTTGCCCGGCAACTGGCGGCGGGCGCAATCGAGCAACCGTTCGCCATCGGGATCACCACCGGCAGCTACTGGCTGACCCGCTTGCAGTCGCGTCCCGAAACGTCGGCGATGGCTGCGTTCCGGGGCTGGCTGCTGCAAACGGCCCAGATGCAATAGTGTGAACACCACTCCTTGTGGGAGCGGTGTTTCCAGAGGTTTAGCGCACCAGGCACGGCCGCTTGTTATCGAACTTCCATCCCGGAATCAGAAACTGCATCGCCACGCTGTCATCCCGCGCGCCGAGCCCCATGCCTTGGTACAGCTCATGGGCCTTGGCCAGTTGATCCATGTCCAGCTCAACCCCCAGGCCAGGTTTTTTCGGTACTTGCACGCAGCCGTCGACGATTTGCAGCGGTAACTGGGTCAGGCGCTGGCCGTCCTGCCAGATCCAGTGGGTGTCGATGGCTGTGATCTCGCCCGGCGCGGCGGCCGCGACGTGGGTGAACATGGCCAGGGAAATATCGAAGTGGTTGTTGGAATGCGAGCCCCAGGTCAGGCCCCACTCGTGACACATCTGCGCCACCCGCACCGAGCCCTGCATGGTCCAGAAGTGCGGGTCGGCCAAAGGAATGTCCACCGACTGTAGCTGGATCGCGTGGCCCATTTCCCGCCAGTCGGTGGCGATCATGTTGGTCGCGGTTTTCAGGCCCGTGGCACGACGAAATTCAGCCATGACTTCGCGGCCCGAGTAACCGTTTTCCGCCCCGCACGGGTCTTCGGCATAAGCCAGAACATGATGCTGATCACGGCACAGGCGGATCGCTTCCTTGAGCGACCAGGCGCCATTCGGATCGAGGGTAATGCGCGCATCGGGAAAGCGCTCGGCGAGGGCCGTGACCGCTTCGATTTCCTCGTCGCCGCTCAACACGCCGCCCTTGAGTTTGAAGTCCTTGAAGCCATAGCGGGCGTGAGCGGCGACCGCCAGGCGCACCACGGCGTCGGCGCTCATGGCTTTTTCGTGACGTACGCGGAACCAGTCATTGTCGGCATCCGGTTCATCGCGATAAGCCAGATCGGTTTCGTTGCGATCACCGACGTAAAACAGGTAGCCGAGCATCTTCACTTCATCACGCTGCTGGCCTTCGCCGAGCAAAGCGGCGACCGGCACGTCCAGGTGCTGGCCAAGCAAGTCGAGCAGGGCCGCTTCCAGGCCGGTGACCGCGTGAATGGTGATGCGCAGGTCGAACGTTTGTAAACCGCGACCGCCGGCATCGCGATCGGCGAAGGTCTGGCGCACTTGATTGAGGATCTTCTGGTAGGTGCCGATCGGGCTGCCGACCACCAGTGCGCGCGCGTCTTCCAGGGTCTGGCGAATGCGCTCGCCACCGGGTACTTCGCCGACGCCGGTGTGACCGGCGTTGTCCTTGAGGATCACGATATTGCGGGTGAAGAACGGGCCATGGGCGCCGCTCAGGTTGAGCAGCATGCCATCGTGGCCGGCCACCGGCACAACCTGCATGCTGGTGATGATCGGGGCTTTTGCGGCTTCTTGTGGGTTCATTTTTTTGTCCTTTCAACCAATATTCAAGCGTGATTCGGCGCTGGTTTGCCCAGTGCAACGGCCGGTGCGAGTTTCGGTTTATTGCGCGCGGCGAAAACGATGATCGCGGCGATGATCGAGGTAGCGGCCAGGCCGTAGAGCCCGCCCTGGATTGAACCGGTGTGCTCTTCCAGCAAACCGAAGGTGGTCGGCGCCACGAAGCCGCCGAGGTTGCCCACCGAGTTGATCAGCGCGATCACGCCGGCAGCGATCCGTGCATCCAGGTACGCCTGGGGAATCGGCCAGAACAGCGACGAAGCCGATTTGAAACCCAATGCGGCGAAGCAGATCGCAACGAAGGCGAAGATCGGCCCGCCGGTGGTGGACATGAACATCCCCGCCGCAGCGATCAGCAGGGCAGTGGCGACCCAGGCTTGCTGGTGCTTCCATTTGCCCGACAGCGAGGCAAAGGCGTACATGCCGACGATCGACAGCAACCACGGAATCGAGTTGAACAAGCCGACCTGGATGTCGCTCAGGTCGCCCATTTTCTTGATGATGCTCGGTAGCCAGAAGGTCGCGGCATAGATGGTCAATTGAATGAAGAAGTAGATCAGGCAGAACAGGATGATCTGGCGGTCCTTGAGCAGTGTGCCCAGCGACGGTTTGATCGGCGTCGCGGCTTCGCGGGCCAGTTGTTCGTCATCGATGGCTTTGACCAGCGCGTCCTGTTCAGCCAGGGTCAGCCATTTGGCGTCGTGGGGTTTGGAGTCCAGCCAGCACCAGACGAACACGCACAACCCGACCGAGAACATGCCCTCGATGAAGTACATCCACTGCCAGCCGTGCATGCCCCAACCGTTGATTTGCAGCAGCAGCCCCGACAGCGGGCCGGAGATCAGCGAAGCAATCGCCGAGCCGCTGAGGAAGATCGCAATCGCCTTGCCGCGTTCCACACCGGGCAACCAGCGGGTGAAGTAATAGATCACCCCGGGAAAGAACCCGGCTTCAGCCACGCCGAGCAGAAAACGCAGGATGTAGAAGTGGGTTTCGTTCTGGATGAACGCCATGCAGGCGGCCACCAGGCCCCAAGTCAGCATGATGCGGGTCAGCCAGATTCGCGCGCCGACTTTTTGCAGGAGGATGTTGGAGGGCACTTCGAACAGCGCGTACCCGATGAAGAACAGACCGGCCCCGAGGCCGTAGGCGGCAGCGCCAATCCCCAAGTCATGTTCCATGTGGGCGCGGACGAAGCCGATGTTCACGCGGTCGATGTAGTTGACGATGAACATGATCACGAACAGCGGCAGGACGTGGCGTTTCACTTTTGAGATGGCGGACTTCAGGACCGAATCGGCGCCATCGTTCATCCCGGATATGGATGTATTCACTTGTTTTTCTCCCACTCGTTATTTTTATGCGGGGTGTGGCTGGGTATTGCGATGTTGATAGACATCATACAACTGAATTTTTCGATTCGACAAGCACTGTAGTCCAATAAAATGGCTATTTGTCGGATGATTTCTATGCTTTTTTGGGGCGGGTGTGGGGTTGTGATGGTGTTCGAGTGGTCAATTTGTTGAGTGTTGTCATACAAGCTTGAGGCTGTTTTCTGGGGATTCCAATCGATTCCGGTGCTACGATCCGGATAGCCCTGTTTTACGGATAATCACCATGCAAGAAGACATCGACGCACCCGCCCGCAAGCGCGCTCACAACCTGGCTCATGATCTGGTGGCCAAGCTGACCCAGAGCATTTTGCTCGGCCAGATGCTGCCGGGGGACAAGCTGCCTTCGGAGAATTCGATTGTTCAGGAGCATGGGGTCAGCCGTACGGTGGTGCGCGAGGCGATTTCGAAATTGCAGGCTTCAGGGCTGGTGGAAACCCGTCACGGCATCGGCACCTTTGTCATCGAGCGTGCGCCGGAGCAGGGGTTGCGGCTGAATGTCGATACCGCGCTGGGGGTGCGCAGCATTCTGGAGTTGCGCATGGGCCTGGAAACCCAGGCCGCCGCGCTGGCAGCGGTGCGTCGTACCGATCAGCAATTGGCGCAGATGCGTGAAGCGCTGGATGACTATCAAAGTTTGCTGGCCAACAACGACAGCTGCGTCGAGGCCGACAAACGTTTCCACCTGCTGATCGCCGAAGCCACCGGCAATGTATGCTTCACAGAGATCATGCAGCACTTGGGCAATGCGATGATTCCCCGCACCCGCGTCAATGCCACCGAGCGCGGGTCAGCGGATTTGAGCAAGCTGGGGCAACTCGCCAACCTTGAACACGAGGCGATTCTCAACGCCATCAAGCGCCAGGATCCGGATGCGGCGCGGGCAGCCATGTGGTTGCACCTGACCAACAGCCGCGACCGCTTTTCGGCGGGCGGCAGCTGATTCGTCAGTGCGTAGGAGCGAGCAGTGCGGCGATCCGACTTGTCCGCGAAGAATACACCGCGTTTTTTCAGGTATTACGCGTCATCGTTCTTCGCGGGCAAGCCTCGCTCCTACAGGGGCGCTATATCGCGCATCAGCAATCCATAACGCAAATCCACCGCATTCGGAATCGGCAAATACACCGTGTGCCCATCCCCAGGCGCCACTTCAATCGCCTCGCCCCTGAGGTTCTGCAGTTGATGCAGGTCGAAGTGGAAGTTGCCCTTGGGCGTCATCAGTTCCATGTGATCGCCCAGGCCAAAACGATTCTTCACCCGTACCTCGGCCAGCCGGTCGCGGCGTTCGCCGGTCAACTCCCCAACGAACTGTTGGCGCTCTGAAACCGAGCTGCCGTTCTGGTAGTTCTGGTATTCGTCATGCACGTGCCGGCGTAGAAAACCTTCGGTGTAGCCGCGCTGAGCGAGGGACTCCAGATCAGTCATCAAGCTGCGATCGAACACTCGGCCAGCCACCGCATCATCAATCGCGCGGCGGTAAACCTGGGTGGTGCGCGCGCAATAGAAATGCGATTTGGTCCGGCCTTCGATTTTCAGTGAGTGCACACCCATCTGCGTCAGGCGCTCGACGTGCTGGACGGCGCGCAGGTCCTTGGCGTTCATGATGTAGGTGCCGTGTTCATCCTCGAACGCCGGCATCAGTTCGCCGGGGCGATTGGCCTCTTGCAACAGGAACACCTGATCGGTCGGCGTGCCGAGGCCCAGGGTCGGTTCGGGAGAGTAGTGCTGGACGATTTCGCCGAGCTGATTTTCGCTGGCCGGTGTCGCCGAGTATTTCCAGCGACAGGCATTGGTGCAGCTGCCCTGATTGGCGTCACGCTTGTTCATGTAGCCCGACAACAGGCAGCGCCCCGAATAGGCCATGCACAATGCGCCGTGCACAAACACTTCCAGCTCCATCGCCGGGACGTGCTGGCGGATTTCGGCGATTTCTTCCAGCGACAGTTCACGGGACAGGATGATCCGGCTCAAGCCCTGTTGCTGCCAGAACTCGACGCTGGCCCAGTTCACCGTGTTGGCTTGCACCGACAGGTGGATCGGCATCTGCGGGAAGTGCCGGCGCACCAGCATGATCAGGCCGGGATCGGACATGATCAGCGCGTCCGGCGCCATGCCGATCACCGGTTCCAGATCCTTGAGGAACGTTTTCAGCTTGGCGTTGTGCGGGGCGATATTGACCACCACATAAAAACGCTTGCCCTGAGCCTGGGCCTCGGCGATGCCGAGCGCGAGGTTGGCGTGATCGAATTCGTTATTGCGCACTCGCAGGCTGTAGCGCGGTTGGCCGGCGTATACCGCATCGGCACCGTAGGCGAAGGCATAACGCATGTTTTTCAGGGTGCCGGCAGGGGCGAGCAGTTCCGGGGGGATGAGTGGCATGGCGCAAGTCATGGCAGTGTCGATCGCAAAAGCCGGCAAGGGTAAGCGGCCTGCACGCGGGGTTTATTGATCTGGATCTATGCT